>NZ_JBSHBN010000202.1:0-15692 GCF_053612025.1 Kitasatospora sp. NPDC054768 | reverse complement strand
GCCGTGCGACGACCGCAGCAGCCGAAATCAGTTGCCTGACTAGCATCTCGGACAGGCCAAGGCCGACAAGGGCCTCGGCACGTGGCGCCCACCGCTCCGCTTGTACGAGTGCTCGTGCTCCCGCGCCCGGACCAACATCAAGTACATCTACGGCCTCAGCACCACTGACACGGAGAGGAACGCTCTGCCCCCGATGCTCGACACCTGCGCGTGGCCGTCGATCAGGCCTGCCTGCACGTCGGACAGGCAGGCCGGAGGCGAAGGTGCCGCTGCCCGGGCGGTACCAGCGGGCGGCCATGTTGACGTCGCCGGAGGCCGGTTCGGTCCAACCACTCTGTTATCCGAGCGAGTTGGTGGCGGCGGCGCTCGCCGTGGGCTTGCCGAAGGGATCGTAGGCCGTCGAGCCGGCGACGCTCTTTCCCGAGGGGTCGATGGTGGCGACCACGTCGGCGTGCTGGTCACTGATCACCAGGCGCGGGTTGGACCTCGTGCCTGCCGCTGCCGTGCCGAGGATCCGGCCGCCGGGGGTGCGGGTGCAGCTGGCAGTGCCGTCGGTGACGACGTTGTTGGAGCCGCCGTCGTAGGTGAAGGTGGTGGTCCCTGCTTGGGCAACGCGGTCGGCCGAGTCGTAGGTGAAAGTGGACGGTCCTTCCTTGGCCATCCGGTCGAAGCCGTCGAACTGGACGTCCTTGGGCTGGGAGTCCTTGGCCGTGCTGCCCGTCAACGTGCCACGAGCCGAGTAACTGTAGGTCGTTGTGCCGTCGTTCAGCAGCTCGTCGCGCTCGTCGAAGGTGGAGGTGACACCTCCCACCGAAGTGCGGTTGCCAGCCGCGTCCCAGGTGTAAGCGGTGGCGGTGGTGCCGTTGTTCCAGCTGGTGGGGCGCCCGGCCGAGTCGTGACCGTACTGGTTGATGGCGGCCCCGGCCGTGCCGGTCGTGGCCTTCGACGCCAGCCGGTTGTTGAGGTCGTCGCCGTAGCCGATCGAGGCGACCGTCGCCCCGCTCGGGTTCTTGACCCGACGATCTCCCACTCCTTCGAGACCGCGTGCCGGGTCGCCGACTCCGCCTGCACCAGATGCGAGACCTCGCCCTCATCCCCGTGCGTGTCCGAGACACGCGAACCCCGCCCGAACCGGCACCGAAGCCGTCATGCTGCTCACAGGAGGTCCCCTACCGCCCGGGCCAGCAGACGCCCTCGAACACCCCACACTCGAACGGGTGGACCTTTGACAAAAGGCGTCTGTCCGCTCGCGCGTTGACCATCTGATGGCCGTTCACATGTGAGGCCACTCGTCAATCCACGTGGCCGCCAACGGTTCGACCCCAGCCGCACCCTGCCTCACCTTCGTCAGGCGCAGACTGACGGTTGCCGACCACGCTCCGCCGGTGACGATGGTGTACGGCCCAGACAACTGACGGGCAGGTAGAACTGCGTCCAGGAATGCCCCTCGACCTGCGGAAGCCCCAATGTGCGCCTTCTCCGAGCGGCTGCCCTGTTCGCCGGATGGCCCCTGACGCTCTGTTTCCGCCGGCTCCGGCCGGCGCGCCTTCCCGGTCGGCCGCCACCTGGCCAGCGCCCGGCTCCCGGACCTCACCCTGCCACCCCGGTGGGCCACGACCTGGGTACCCCGCTGCTCCAAGTCCTGGACGGAGGAGGGAATTCCGGACGCCACCGTGCAGGTCTCGCTCTGCGAGGAGAAGCAGTACACATCGATGACCTGGTGACCGTCCTCGGCCACGATGGCGGTGCCGCAGTCCCCGCCCTGACCGGCGGCGCCCTCGATCCTCGGGCAAGGGCCGAAGCTCGTGAAACCCCCACCGCCCTCCGGACAGGGAACCCAGAAGCCGTCATCGGCCACCCGCCCGTGCCGAACGGCGCCCGTGCTCATGCCGAGCCGGCTCGCGTCCTCCCCGAGCTTCGCGGCTCAAGTCCTGAGCGGAACGGCTTCCTCATAGAACGGCTCACTGACGCGGGGCCGGAAGCGCCTCGTACGACCGGCGTCCCGGAAGCGATCACTCCGCCGCGAAGGCGGTGGAGGCCTGTGTCGAGCGCGCCGCCACCCATGCCGGGCGCTGGTCCGATCCCGCGCCCGGCCACCGCCCTGGCACGCATGGCCTTCGCATGCCGCGAGGCTGGATCGCCTTCCTGCCACGGGAGATCGGGCGAAGGGGCCACCCGCGCCTACAGCCTGCGACCCACGCCCCGGCCGCGACCCGCGTCGGCCCGGTAACCACCCGGGGCGGCCTCGCCGTCGAGCCGTTCGAGCGCAGAACGACGGCGCAGGCGCACACCCCGACCACGACGGAATCCGGCCGAGGCCTCGGCATGGCGCCGGACCGGAAGGTAGTATCGGTTTCCGCACTGACTGACCGTCAAGTGCACGCTATTCATCGGACATTGCTGGCGGGGGCGTCAGTCGACCCCTCAGGTGGGAGCGACGTGGGAAGTCGCGCCGAGCCGCGCCCCCCCTGTGTCCCACCCTCCGCACCGGAACCGACCACCGAATCCGGTAAGAACCAGAAAGCGTCCATTGGTTACCATCGCACATTCCGAGCTCGACGTCTTTCCACTCTGCCTCGGCGGCAGCGTCTTCGGATGGACCGTCGACGAGCGGACATCCTTCCGCGTCCTCGATGCCTACGCCGCCGCAGGCGGGAACTTCATCGACACCGCCGACTCCTATTCCCAGTGGGCCCCCGGAAACACCGGCGGGGAGTCCGAGTCCATCATCGGCAACTGGCTGGCCGCGCGCGGCCAGCGGGACCGTTTCGTCATCGCCACGAAGGTAGGCCGACTGAACGGACTGTCCGGGCTCACGGCGAAGGTCGTCCACCAGGCGGTGGAGGAATCCCTGCGCCGTCTGCGGACGGATCATATCGACCTCTACTACACGCACGCGGACGACCCGGAAACTCCCCTCGAAGAGACCCTCGCCGCACTCGACACGCTGATCACGGCAGGGAAGGTACGCCATATCGGCGCCTCGAACATCAGCGGCCCCAGGCTGGCCGAATCCCTTGAGGTCTCGAAGCGTTCGGGGCTCGCCTCGTACGTGGCGGTCCAGCCTCCCTACAACCTCATGGAACGCGAGCCCTTCGAGAGTGGGATCGCCCCGGTCTGCGAGCGCGAGGACGTCTCCTGCGTCCCGTACTTCGCCCTGGCGCAGGGCTTCCTGACGGGCAAGTACCGCGAAGGCGCACCCGCCGTTCCCAGCGTCCGCAGCGCCGCGGCACGACCGTACGGCGAAACGCCCCGCGGCCGCACGGTGCTCCGGACGCTGGACACGATCGCCGCCGAGCACGGCACCGCCCCCGCCGCGGTGGCCCTGGCCTGGCTGAGGGCGCAGCCCCATGTCGTCGCTCCGCTCGCCAGCAGCAGGACGCCCGAGCAGCTCGCCGAACTGACCCCGGGAGCGACCCTGGAACTCTCCCCGGCCGAGGTTCACTCGCTGGATCTCGCTTCACGAACCACCGCGGCGGACCACCATGCGCATGTCGGCTGAAGGAGGAGAATCCGCCGTGACCCTCACCCCCCACACCGCCCTGATCGGATTCGACGCCCTCAAGTCGTTCATCTCGGTAGCGCGCGATGAATACGAGGCCTGTACCCCGCAGGAACCACCCTCCTGTTTCGCCCTCCTGCTCGGCACCGTCGACGACGGTGTCGCGGCCGTCACCTCGGTCCAGTTCGCGACCAACGTCCGTGCCACCGACCCGATGGCGCTCGAAGAGTTCTCGACCTCCATAGAGCCGTGCTTCGGAAGCGCCTACCGAAACCCCCGCCGGGGATTCTGGTGCAGCTCGCAGGATCTGCTGCGTATTCACCGGCAGGCGGACCGTGACGGAGTCGAGATCCTGGGCTCCATCCATCTGCATCCCGACTGGCACCGGATCGGCCCACCCGACGAGCGAGGGCTGCGAATAAGCGAGAAGCCGACACCGATGGACCGCTACATGTTCGACAACAGTCGGTACCCGGTGAACATGATCTGCTATCTGGAATCCGGCCCACAGGGGGTTTCCGCCGCACTCGCGGCATGGGGCCCTCCTCCTGAGGACGAGGTCGCGGCGCCATGCCCCCGCCTCCTTCTGAGGTTCAGCGTGTCCTGAGGAACGGCAGCAGCCCGGTCGGCGTGGTCGCCGTGGCCTCGTGCCCGGCGACCGGCAGGGTGACCCGCTCGTCCCGGATGAACGTGTCGTGCCAGAGCATCATGGCCCCGATCCGGAGGCCCGACACCGTACCGCCCGCTGCCTGGGGGCCAAGGCGCCCGGCACAGCGGTCACACCGCCGCAGGAGAAGAATCAGAAGATACGCTGGCAAACCCCTCACATCCCCCAGTCTCTCGGAAAGATCCGCCCACTGAGGTGAACCTGCCGGAGACCCGGCTGCGTGGATACGCCTGTAGGGCAACTGCAGAGTGGCCCTACGTTCACTCAGCCATTCGGTAATGAAAGGGAGAACCAATGATGAAGATCCTGTTCGCCATCCGTGACGCGTCCTTCGCCAAGAAGAGCCTGAAGGCCAGCGCTTGGTACGTCTGGTACTAAGCCGACTGATCGGTACCCCCGGTACCTGAACAGCTGATCCGTCCCCGCCCCTGCCCCCTCGCGGCCTCCGCCGAGAGATCGGGCCCGGGCGGGGACGGAGACCGGCCCCGGCAAAGTCTCGGAGACATCACATGGCACTCTCCCCCGCCTCCGCCCGTTCGCGAAACACCGTGCTCTCCCCCCGACTTGAGGCCCTGCTCAGGGACCATCTAGGTAAGGACGCCGTCCGGCTCGAACCCGACACGATCGGGGTCGCCGGGCCCGAGCTCACCGACCGGATCCTCGCCGCCCGGCGCGCCACCGAGATCGAACGGCCCACATTCAAACCGCTGCACGGACGTTCGATCACCCGCACCGAGGCGTCCTCGGTGACGCGGACGATCGGCAGCGACGTGCGCGAGGCGCTGAAGGCCCCGCTGCCGCAGAACATCGACCTGTCCGGTCCGTGGCCGCTCACCGGTCATCTCTTCCTGCGCGACCTCATCCTCGGTCGGGACCCGCGCCGGCTGCGAATCCTGATGAGCCGCAACCTCGAACTGACGCCGCTGCTCACCTGGTTGGTCATCTCGGTCGGCGCCGCACTGCCCGGTAGGCCCAAGCCCGGCGACGACCTCACCGAACTCGGCAAGCTCACCGCCAAGGCGGCCGACTACCAGGATCGACGGTACGCGCTGGGCATGTACCGCCGAGCCGCCGCACCCGTCTGCTTCACCATCTCCACCCTGGTCGCGAACGCGCTCTGGCTCGGCTCGCCGTTCAACGACAGCACGCCGAACCGGAACATCATCCTCGAGTCACTGCGCATGCTGCCGCCGTCGTGGAACATCCTGCGCCGCGCATCGCCCGAGTACCCCGCTCTCGATCCACGGATCGGTGCGGGCGACGACGTCCTCGTCCTGCCGCTGCTCTCACATCGCGACCCGGCGCTGTGGGAGGCCCCGGACGAGTTCCGCCCCGAGCGCTGGGACCACCTCGACCCGGACAGCACTCCCGGCTACCTGCCGTTCGGGCACTCCTCCGAACGCTGCTGGGGCCGGCACATGGTGATGCCGCTCGCCGAACTGCTGCTGGACCAGATCCGGGCAGCCGGCCTGGTCGTCGACCCCGATCAGCGGACCGCCAAGGTGCCGCTGCTCGGCCTGCTCGGCGTCAGCGAGGTCCGCGTCCTGAAGGCACGCGATGCACGCTGATCACATACACACCGAACACGGCGTTACCGAATCGGAGTTCGCCGACGGCCGGTTCTACGCCGACCCGCACACCGCGTACCGCCGCTGGCGCACCGAGGGTGGCGCCCGCAAGGTCCGGTTCGGCGGCGCGGCCGGACTCGAAGGCTGGGTCGTCACGGGCCACGCCGAGTGTCGGAGCGCCCTCGCCGACCCCCGGCTGAGCAAGAAGGCCGTCACCGAGGCGTTCGCCCAACACGTCGGGAACTCCGAGGGAGGCCCGGGCCGCGACCTGATGACGCATATGCTCAACTCCGACCCCCCGGAGCACACCCGACTTCGCAAGCTGGTCCAACAGGCTTACACCGGGCGGCAGGTGGCGACCCTACGACCGATGGTCGAGCGCCACGTCGGCGCGCTGCTGGACCAGCTGGACGGGCTCGACTCGGCCGAGCTGATCAGCGAGTTCGCGCTGCCGCTGCCACTCGCGGTGGTCTTCGAGCTGTTCGGCGCGCCGCAGGCCGAACGGGAGAACCTCCAAGTCCGGGGCAACGCGGTCGATGCCGGCTCGGACGACGACGGCGGGGCGGACGGCGACGGCGGAGCGGACGGCGAGGTCTCGGTGGAGACTGCCGAAGGCATGGCGGACTACCTGCGCGCCCTGGTCGACCACAAGCGCACCCACCCGGGCGACGACCTGATCTCCGAACTGCTCGCCGCCCAGGCGGGCGGCGACCGGCTGACCGAGGCCGAGATCACCTCGATGGCGTTCCTGCTCGCGATCGCCGGCCACCAGAGCACCGTCAACCTGATCGCGAACGGCATCCATGCGTTGCTCGGCCACACCGAACAACTCACGACGCTGCGTGCGAATCCGGAGCTGCTTCCCGGCGCGATCGAGGAAGTCCTGCGCTACGAGAGCCCGTTCAGCATCGCCGCGCTACGCCGCACGACCGAGCCGGTGACGATCGCGGGCACCACGATCCCGGCCGGCGAATTCGTCCAGATCGCGCTGCTCGCCGCCAACCGCGACCCGGCCGTCTTCGCCGACCCCGACCGCTTCGACATCACCCGCCCGGACGCCACCCGACACCTCGCGTTCGGCCACGGCATCCACCATTGCCTCGGCGCACAGCTGGGCCGGCTACAGGCCGAGGTCGCGTTCAGCGAACTGCTGCGCCGCTTCCCGGCCCTGCGCCTGGCCGAACCGGCCGCCGCCGCGCAGTGGCAGGAAAACCCAAGGCACCGGGGACTGCTCAGCCTGCGGGTGCTGCTGCACTGACGACGGCAGGCGGGTACCGCCGGAGCGCGCGGGCGCTCCGGCGCCTCGGCCGCCAGGGGCACCACGCCGGCCGAGGTCCACCTCGAAGGCCCGGGCATCCACGGCCTCACGGCCGTGCTCCTCACCTGAGCCGGCGGCGTCGGCACGTACCCCGCGCGTACCCGGCGCCGAACCGATCACGTGGGTCGCATCCCACGACGCGGACGCCACCGGCGCGTTGCTCTTCGCCGCGACCAGGATTTCGGCCGTCCCGACCCGTGCCAAGGAGCCACAGGCGTCCGACCGAGCGAAGCCCAACCAGCGGACCATGGAGCGGACGAAGGCACTGGCGGAAACCGCGAACCTGACCGCCCGTGCCCGACGCAAGGCCGCGGCGGCCGGCCGAGCCCGCTCCCTCACCCCGTCTCACCCTGCCGCCGCTGCTCGCGCTCCTTGAACCGGAGCTCCGGTTCCTCGTGCCGGCGAGCCGCGTTGCTGCCGTCCAGCTGACCGGCGAAGGCTCGGTAGGCGGCCGGCAGCAGAGCCTCGCGGTCGGCGGGCTCCGTCGAGGCGATCGCCCGGAGCGCCTCGGCGGTGCCGTCGTCCGGTCCGGTGCAGGCACGCTGTCCCCCGCCCGTGGGCAACCCCCGCCCGGCCACCCGCCACCGGTGCGCTGGAGCTGGTGCGGGCCGACGCGGCACGCGGCGCCGTGCTCGACTTCGAGCTGCTGCGCGGCTGGCGGCAGCACGGACTCGGCACACCCGCGCCACCGCCGCTCGGTGACCGCCGCAGGTACGGGAGCGCCGCCACCCGCTCGGGTCGAGCGGGGACGTGCCGGAGGCACCGCACGACGTGCGGTGCCTCCGGTGCAGCGGACGTGGCGCGGGGTCAGGCGCTGAGGAGGTAGAAGCCGCCGTGGCCGGTGCAGCCGGCCCCCCAGTAGCCGCCCGAACGGAAGCCCGGCGGGATCGGCGAGTTGGGACAGGTGACCAGGCCGGCCTTGGCGATCTGGCGGTACCAGGCACCGACCCCGTTGCAGCCGTAGACCACGCAGCCGGTCACGACGTAGCCCGAGACGATCGGGGAGCCGCCGCACGTCCAGATCCCGTCCTGGACGAGGTTGTGCCGCCACGAGCCCACACCGTTGCAGCCGAGCTTGGCGTAGTCGGTGATGACGTACCCCGAGATGATCGGGGAGCCGCCGCAGCTGTACAGGCCGTCCGCCTCCGGCTGCTGGAACCACGAGCCCCAGCCGCTGCAGCCGTCCTTGTTGTAGGCGGTGAGGACCCATCCGTTCGGGATGGCTGCTCCGGCGCAGGCCCACTGGCCGGAGCTGGTGACACTCGTGACGCCGGCCGGCTGGGCGGCCGCACTGGACGTGCCGGCGGCGGTGCCCGCGAGGACGAAGGCGGCGATGAGCGCGAGCGCGCCCAGGGTGGCGCCTGTGCCACGGCGGACGACCGCGCCGGTGAGGCGCTTCCAGAGGGGACGAGGACGCATGGTCGGTTCACTCCAGTCCTGGCGGCGGGCATGCTGGATGCCCACTGGTCAGGGGGATGGCCGAGCGGTGAATCGGGCCTCACCTTAGTGGGGAGGCGGCGTGGGTGTCCGGTGTTTGGACCGTGAAGCGGTCCGGCGGCGAGAGTGCCGCGATCGCCGGACCCGGACGGTCGGCCTCGGCGCCGTCCTGGCCGGCGTCGAGGTCGCACGCACCGGCGCGGCCGGTCGCCCCGGTCGGGACGTCGGCCGGTTCGACCGCCCTGAGATCGACCCGCGCGCCGCGCAGCACCAGCCAGGCGTGCTTGGCCTCGTGCGGCGACCGGAAGACCCTGGTCATCTCGTCGATGAGCCTGCGGGCGGCGGCGGTGAGCGTCAGGCCGGTGAGGAACACGGTCACGCCCGCCACCGGGGAGACCGGATCGACGGCCCGCTCGGGCCGCCCGCCCGCGTCGTTGCACTCCGTCCCGACGGAGGCCGACGGGCCGAACTCGCGAGGGCCAGCCCGACAGCAGCTGCTCCAGCCGGGCGGACACCTGCTCGGAGCGCGCCCCCGGCGGGCGATTCCACGATGATGACCGGCTCGCCCACTTCGCCCCCGGTCCACGGACTTCCGCGTCTCGGGTGGAATCGTCCCATGCCGAAGCATGTCATCATGTGATGACATCGCACGATGACAACGGGTGGCATCTCCCATCGGACACGGCTGGTCCCATCGGACACGGCTGGATTCCGAGGGCCTCCAACCCCCGGTTCGACCACTCGATCTCCGACGAAAAGGACACGCCGATGGAGACCCTGTCGACGCGCCGCGAACAGGCCCTGGTGCCCGTCCTGGTGTTCCTCAGCGCAGTGGTGGCGGTGATCAGCAGTCTCGGCGCGCCGATGATCCCCACCATCGCGGCCGTCGACCACGTCTCGCTCTCCGAGGCCCAGTGGTCCCTGACCATCACCATGCTGGTCGGAGCGGTCACCACCCCGGTGCTCGGTCGTCTGGGCGACGGACCGCACCGCCGTACGGTCACCCTCACCGCCGCCGCCGTGGTGGTGCTCGGCAGCGTGCTGGCCTCGCTGCCGCTCGGCTTCGGCTGGCTGGTCGCGGGGCGCGCGCTGCAGGGGGTCGGGCTCGGACTCACCCCGCTGGCCATCGCCACCGCACGGGACAACCTTCCCCCCGCGGCCTCCCGCTCGGCGGTCGCGCTCCTGTCCATCACCACCGTCGCCGGCGTCGGCCTCGGCTACCCGATCACCGGCCTGATAGCCGAATCCTTCGGCATCCACGCGGGCTTCTGGTTCGGCGCCGTGATCAGCGCCCTGGCCCTCCTGCTGGCCGCCCTGGTGCTGCCCCCGACCACGGACCGTGAGAGGCGCCCACTGGACGTGCCCGGCGCGGTGCTGCTCGGCCTGACCCTGGTCGGCCTCCTGCTCGTGCTCAGCGAGGGCGAGACCTGGGGCTGGGACAGCGCCCGGCTGCGGACGGTGGCGGTCCTCTCCCTCCTGCTGCTGGCCGGCTGGCTGTGGCACGAGCTGCGCACCGCCCACCCGCTGGTCGACCTGCGCTCGCTGCGCAATCCCGTCGTCCTGACCGCGGACGTGGCCGGGCTGGTCGCCGGCGTCGGGATGTACCTGCTGATGTCGCTGGTGATCCGCTACGTCCAGACCCCGACCGCCGCCGGCTACGGCCTCGGCGCCTCGGTCGTGGTCGCCGGCCTCGTCCTGCTGCCGTTCTCGGCGGCCAGCCTGCTGTCCAGCAAGGTGGTCCCCGGGCTCGCCCGGCGCACCTCCTCCGCCCTGGTGCTCCCGCTGGGCTGCGCGGTCTCGCTGGTGTCGGTGCTGCTCTTCCTGTCCGCCCGCGACCACCTCTGGGAACTCATGGTGGTGATGGCGATCGCCGGACTCGGTGTCGGCTGCACCTTCGCCGTCATGCCGGGGCTGATCGTCAACGCGGTGCCGGCCCACGAGGTCGGCAGTTCGGTCAGCTTCAACCAGGTGCTGCGCTACGTCGGCTACTCCACCGGCAGCGCGCTGTGCGGCGCCGTGCTCCAGGCGCACACCGCGCCGGGACGGCAGCTGCCCACCGACAGCGGCTACCGGGACGCGGCGCTGATCGGCTGCGCGGTGTGGGTGGTGATCGGCCTGGCTACGATCGTCCTGCCGCGGCTCGGTGCCGCGACCGGCTCCCGGAAGGGTGCCCGCGTGGACGAGGGGCTGATCGTGGAAGAGAGCATCGACGACATGGTTGTCGGCGGGAGCGAGGCACCCGTCCTGCGGGCCGGGGCCGAGCGGTGACCGACGCCACCCCCGAGGCCGGCGCCACTCCCGAGGCCTGCGCAGCCCCCGAGGCCGGCGGGTCCGCCGCCACGAACGGCGGCGGACCGGGGTCCGCGGCACCCCGGCGCCGCGACGCCGCCCGCAGCCGGGAACTCCTGATCCGGGCGGCGACGGAACTCTTCGCCGAGCGTGGATTCGAACGCACCACCATCCGGGAGATCGGCGACCGGGCCGGCGTCGACCCGGCGCTGATCGCCCGATACTTCGGCGGGAAGACGCAGCTCTACCTGGCCGCCGTCCAGATGGAGCTGGGCGACACGGCACCGGCCGACCTCCTGGAGGAGGACCGGCTGCGCGGCCTGCTGGAACGCTTCTCCCGGCGCGGCCCCGGCCCGACCTTCCAGGCCGCGGTGCTGCCCGGCGACAACACCGAGGTGCAGCGGGCAGCGCGCACCTACCTCCACGAGCGGCTGGTGCAGCCGCTGCAGGACCGCTTCACCGCCGAACAGGCCGACCGGCCCCGGCTGCGGGCCGAACTGGCGGCGGCGGCCTTCGCCGGGATCGTCCTGGCCCGCACGAGCGGCGCGTTCGGCGAGCTCGCCGAGGCCGACTCCGAGGACCTGCTCCCCCTCCTGCACGACCTGCTGGCCGCGAGCCGGCCCGCCCGGTAGACCGTCCGCCGCTCCGAACCTCGCCGCGGGCGGCCTGCCGGGCCGCCCTCGCCGCTCGCGCCCTGACCGCGCCGGGCGGTCCGGACCGCCGTGACAGGCGGTCCGGCGGTCGGCCTGTCGGTGGGCCTCGCTACTGTTCCTCCCCTGATCAAACGTGTCGAGGAGAGGGGCGGAGCTGTGCGGCGCTGGGAGTTCGTCGAGGGCGGCTCGGACAAGTTCTGGGAGGCCGCGGTCGACGGTGCCGCGGTGACCGTGCGCTACGGCCGATCCGGCACCGCCGGGCGGGAGCAGAGCAAGGAGTTCCCGACCGCGGAGGCCGCGCAGGCGCACTTCGCCAGGACGGTCGCCGAGAAGGAGCGCAAGGGCTACCGCGAGACCACGGCGGGCGCGGCGCCCATCCCGCCGCCCATCGCCCGGCCCGTCGCGCCGACCCCGCCGACCGCCGCCCCCGAGCCGCCGGACGCCCCGGACGGCCCGGTCGACGAGGACGCCTTCGTCCTGCCGGAGGCCTGGCGGAGGGCCCTGCTCCCCCGCCGGGGCGGCGTCTCCCGCCCGCCGGCCGCCGCGGTGAAGAACGCGGTGGACGAGTACCACGCCTCGCTGAGGCGGATGGACGACTGGCTGGAGCAGGCGCTCACCTCGGACCGCAGCGACGCGGACCTGGTGGCGGCCGCCCGCGCCCACCGATCCGGCAGCCGGAACCCGGTCGGCGCGGCGGTGCTGGCCGCGCTGTTCGCGGTCTCCGCCGACAACAAGGTCCGGACGGCCGCCGACGCCTGGGTGGCGGAGTTCGGCCTGCCGTTCGCGGCCAGGGCCACCGTCGAGCTGTTCACGGTGGCCGTCAAGACCGATGGGAACGGCTCACGCGCCCTGAACCCGCGCGTCCGACGCGCGGCCGTCCGGACGGTGGCGGCGTACCGCCCCGCCGCGGATCGTGTCCGGTCGCTGCTGGCGGCGTGCGACGAGGAGACCCACCGCACGGCGGTCGAGGCCCTGGCCGGATGCCGGACCGACCTGGCCCGCCTGGTGGCGGCGGCGTACCTGGTGCCGTCCGAGTCCGACTGGGCCGAGGAGTGCGCGACGTCGGGCGCGCGGCTGGGCTCGGCCGAGTGGTCGATGCTGCTGTGCTCGCTCTCCTCGGCCGAGCCGCTGGAGAAGCTCCCCCAGCCGCCGAGCCTGCACTGGGACGGCTGGTCCACCGAGATCATCGCGACCGTGGCGGAGGGTCTCGGGGGCGGCGCCGCGCCGCTGCTGCTGCACGCCCTGGCCAACAACCACCTCTACAGCGACAAGCAGAAGCACCTGCTGAACGCGATCGCCGAGCTTCCCTCGGACCAGGGCTTTCGGGGGCTGCTGGCCCATCAGGAGAACGGCAAGGCGGCCCGTGGAGCCCTGGTGGCGGCCATGCGCCGTTTCCCCCGGCGTGCGCTGCGCCTCCTCGCGGAGGCCGCGGCGGCGTCCGCCGATCCGGCCGCGCAGCGGCTCGCCCGTCAGCTCCTCACCGCCCACGTCGCCGCCCACCGCGCGACCGCGATCGAGCTGCTGCCGGAGCTGACGCCGGAGCAGGCGGCCGTGGTCGGGCCGCTCACCGATCTCGGCGACCGGGTGCCGGACGTCCCGACCGGTTCGCTGCCGGAGCTGTTCACCAGCCCGCCGTGGACCCGGCCGCGCTCCACGGCCAGGCCCCGCGTGCTGACCGGCCTCACCGCGCCGCAGGAGACGCGGCTGCGGTGGCTGCCGGGTGAGCGGGAGGCGTGGGCGGTCTCCGAGTCCTGGTACGCGAACTGGTCGGACGCCGACTGGCAGCGGATCGCCGGCACGATGCGGGCCGCGGACGGGCAGTCCGGCGCCGCGCGGCACCGTTCCAACCGGCACGAGGAACTGGCGCTGTTCGCCTACGGCGACGAGCAGCTGGGCCGTCCGCTGATCGCGCAGTGGCGGGGCGAGGAGTACATCTGGGACGCCACGGGCGCGCTGCGCCGGGTCGCCGCCCGCTTCGGGCCGGACGCGCTCGGGCCGATACGGGCCGCCGCGCTGCAGAACCCGGCCGCGCACGCGGCGCTGCTGCTGCCGTACCTGGACGTCCGGGTGGCCGAGACGATGGCGGACTGGCTGGTGCGTCTCAAGTCGGCCGGGGACACCGCCCGTTCCTGGTTCGCCCGGCACGGCGTGGACGCGGCCCGGCTGCTGGTTCCGGCCGCGGTCGGGAAGGCCGGAGCGGCCCGGCGCAACGCCGAGCAGGCCCTGCGGCTGATCGCTGCCGCGCACGGCGCCCCGGCGGTGCACGCGGTGGCCGGCGAGTACGGGCCGCAGGCGCAGGAGGTGGTGGGCGCACTGCTGTCGGCCGACCCGCTGGTGAACCTGCTGCCGGCGAAGCTCCCCCAGCTCGGCGACTGGGCGGAGCCGGTGATGCTGCCGCAGCTGCTGGTGCGCGGCGGCGAGGGCGCGCTGCCCGCCGAGACGGTGCGGCACGTGCTCACCATGCTCGCGCTGTCGAAGCCCGGGGCGTTCTACCCGGGCCTCGACCAGGTGGCGGAGGTGTGCGAGCCGCAGTCGCTGACGGCCTTCGGCTGGGCGGTGTTCGAGCAGTGGCGGATGGCCGGCATGCCGTCCCAGGACGGGTGGGCGCTGCACGCGCTCGGCCGGCTCGGTGACGACGGGACGGTCCGCCGGCTGACGCCGATGCTCCGCGCCTGGCCGGGCGAGGGGGCGCACCACCGCGCGGTGGACGGCCTGGAAGCGCTGGCCGCGATCGGCAGCGACGTCGCCCTCCTCCACCTGCACGGCATCGCACAGCGGGTGAAGTTCAAGGCGCTCAAGGCGCGGGCGCAGGAGAAGATCGCCGAGGTGGCGGCCGGCCTCGGCCTGTCCGGGGAGCAGCTGTCGGACCGGCTGGTGCCGGACTTCGGGCTGGACGCCGACGGGACCACCGTCGTCGACTACGGCAGCCGGACGTTCACGGTCGGCTTCGACGAGCAGCTCAAGCCGTACGTGCTGGACGCGGACGGCGCCCGTCGCAAGGATCTTCCGGTCCCGGGGGTGCGGGACGACGCCGAGCTGGCGCCGGCCGAGCGCAAGCGTTTCGCCGCGCTGAAGAAGGACGTCCGCACGGTGGCGGGGGACCAGATCCGGCGCCTGGAGGAGGCGATGGTCACCCGGCGGTCGTGGACGGCGGAGGAGTTCGATCAGCTGTTCGTCGGGCATCCGCTGCTGTGGCACCTGGTGCGCCGGCTGGTGTGGCTGGCCGAGGCGGACGGCGCCACGACGGCGTTCCGGGTCGCCGAGGACCGCACCCTGGCGGACGTCGCGGACGAGGTGTTCGTGCTGCCCGCCGGGGCCACCGTCCGGCTGGCCCACCCGCTGCTGCTCGGTGCGGAACTCGCGGCGTGGTCGGAGCTGTTCGCCGACTACGAGATCCTGCAGCCGTTCCGTCAGCTCGGCCGCCCGGTGTACGCGCTGAGCGACGAGGAGCGGGCCGGCCACCGCCTGACCCGCTTCGAGAACGGTCCGGTGCTGCCCACCACCCGGCTGGTCGGCATGGAGCGGCGCGGCTGGCAGCGCGGCGAGCCGCAGGACGCGGGCGTGGAGCGCTGGCTGTCCCGTCGGGTCGGGCCGGACCGCTACGTGGTCCTCGCACCGGAGCACGGCATCGCGGTCGGCATGCACGACGTGTATCCCGAACAGCGCGTGGAGACGGTGTGGCTCGACACCCGCCCGGGCGACTACTGGACCCGCAACCGCACCTTGCCGACCTTCGCCGAGCTCGACCCGGTGATGGCCTCCGAGGTGATCGCCGACCTGACCGAGCTGACCGAGCCGACCACGCCGTGACGGCGCACCACCTCGCCGACAGCCACGCGAACCACCCCGGGAGGGCCGCCATGACCACCACCGCCGAGGAGCAGCTCCAGCGTCCGCCCGCCGAGATCCGGTACGCCGAGGAGCTGGCGGCGCTGCGCGCCGAGGACCGCGACCCGCGCCCGCCGGGCTGGGAGCTGAGCCTGCGCGCCGCCCGCCGGTTCGTCGTCGGCGACGAGAAGGCCGGCATCGACCGCAAGTTCGTCGGCGATCCGGCGCTGGTCGAGCGCGCCCTGGTGACCCTGGCCACCAACCGCGGCCTGCTGCTGGTCGGTGAGCCGGGCACCGCCAAGTCGCTGCTGTCGGAGCTGATCGCGGCGGCGGTCAGCGGTACCTCCCGGCTGACCGTACAGGGCGGCGCGGCGACCACCGACGACCAGAACAAGAAAACGAGTAACAAACCCCACCAGGAATACCAGGG
>NZ_JBSHBN010000201.1:0-15741 GCF_053612025.1 Kitasatospora sp. NPDC054768 | reverse complement strand
GCCACCAGCGCGTCCACGCCCTCGGCCGCCGAACCGCGCCGACTGGTCAGCACGAGATGGGGAACGCCCCGACCGGCCAGCCAGCGCGCCACCTCGGCGCCCAGCGCCCCGGTTCCACCGGTCACCAGCACCGTGCCCGAGGGGGTCCACGGCTCGGCCGGGACGTCCTCGGCGGCCGCCCGGACCAGTCGGCGGGAGTAGACCCCGGCGGAGCGCACGGCGACCTGGTCCAGGCCCTGGTCGCCGGTGAGCACCGAGGCCAGCCGGGCCGCGACCCGGCCGTCCACGGCGGCGGGGACGTCGACCAGCCCGCCCCAGCGGTCCGGGTGCTCCAGCGCGGCGACCCGCCCGGCACCCCACACCTGGGCCTGGAGCGGATCGCGCAGCGGGTCGGAGCCGCCCACCGACACCGCGCCGCTGGTGACGGTCCAGAGCGGCGCGCCGATCGCGGCGTCGCCGAGCGCCTGGAGCAGGACCACCGAGGCGGTCAGCCCGTCCGGGCCGAGCGCGGTCAGCGACAGCACGCCCGCGTACTCGGCGGGCAGTTCCGCGAGCCGTCCGGCCAGCGCCGCCCGGCCCTCGGCCACCGGGTCGCAGCGGAACTCGACCAGCTCGGCCCCGGCGGCCCGCAGCGCCGCGGGCAGCCCGCCGGCCGCCCCGGCCGCTTCGCCCGCCCCGTCGGCCCCGGCAGCACCGTCGGCCCCGTCCGGCAGCACGACCAGCCACGTTCCGGTGAGCGCGCCCGCGCCGAGCCCGTCCGTGACCGGCTTCCAGGTGACGCGGTAGCGCCAGGAGTTGACGACGGCGTCGGCCCGGCGACGGCGGCGCCAGGAGGACAGCACGGGCAGCAGCGGCTCCAGCTCGCCCGCCGACTCGACGGCGAGGGTGCTCGCCAGCTCTCCCAGGTCCGCGCGCTCGACCGCGTCCCAGAACCGGGCGTCGAGGGCGTCCACGGCGCCGTTGGCGGGCGCGGGGACGGGGCCCGGCTCGGGCCAGTACCGCTCGCGCTGGAAGGCGTACGTCGGCAGGTCGACCCGCCGGCCGCCGCCCAGCACGGCCCGCCAGTCCAGCGCCACGCCGGCCGTCCACAGCGCGCCGACGGTCTCCGCGACCGCCTCCGCGCCGGTCCGGTCCCGACGCTGCATCGGAACGAACACCCCGTCGGTGACGGTCAGTTGGGCCATGCCGCAGAGCACGCCGTCCGGCCCCAGCTCGATGAACCTGCGGACGCCGTGCTCGCGCAGGCAGGCCACGCCGTCGGCGAACCGGACGGTCTCCCGGACATGGCGCACCCAGTAGTCCGGCGTGCCCAGGGTGTCGGCGTCCGCGAGGGCGCCGGTCAGGTTGGAGACGATCGCGATCCGCGGCGCCTCGAAGGTGATCGTCTCCAGCACCGCGCGGAAGTCCGCGAGCATCGGCTCCATCAGCGCCGAGTGGAAGGCGTGCGAGACCGCCAGCCGCGCGGTCCGGCGCCCCTCGGCCCGCCAGCGGGCGGCGAGTTCGTCGATCACGGCCGCGTCGCCGGAGACCACCAGGTCGGCGGGTCCGTTGACCGCGGCGACGTCGGCCCGGCCGGCCAGGACCTCGCGGACCTCCGCCTCCTCGGCCCGCACCGCGAGCATCGCGCCGCCGCTGGGCAGTGCCTGCATCAGCCGGGCCCGGGCCGCGACCAGCCGGCAGGCGTCCGCCAGCGAGAACACCCCGGCGCAGTGCGCCGCCGCGACCTCGCCGATCGAGTGGCCGAGCAGCAGGTTCGGCACCACGCCCCAGGATTCGAGCAGCCGGAAGGTGGCGACCTCGACCGCGAACAGAGCGGTCTGGGCGTAGCCGGTCAGGTTCAGGTCCACGCCGTCGGCCGCCACCTCGCGGACCGGCCGGTCCAGCGCCGGGTCCAGTTCGGCGCAGACCGCGTCGAAGGCGTCCGCGAACACCGGGAAGCGCGCGTACAGCTCCTCGGCCATACCGGCCCGCTGGGCCCCCTGGCCGGTGAACAGGAAGGCGGTGCCGCCGGGGACCGCGGTGGCGGCCGTCGTGCCGTCGAAGTCGGCCAGCCGGCCGAGGAGTTCCGTCCGGTCGTCGCCGACCAGCACCGCGCGGTGCTCCAGCGCGGCACGGGTGGTGGCGAGCGCGTGGCCGGTGTCGCGCGGGTCGGCGTCCGAGTCGGCGAGGAAGGTGCGCAGCCGCTGCGCCTGGGCCCGCAGGCCGTCCCGGGTGTGGGCGGAGAGCGGCAGCAGCGCGAGCGCGGGGGTCGGGGCCCGCTCGGCCTCGACGGCCGGGGGCTGCTCGATGATGACGTGGGCGTTGGTGCCGCTGATGCCGAAGGAGGAGACGGCGGCCCGGCGCGGCCGGTCCAGCTCGGGCCAGGACCGGGACTCGGTGAGCAGTTCCACCGCGCCGCGCGACCAGTCCACCTGCGGGCTGGGCTCGTCCACGTGCAGGGTGGCGGGCATGATCCCGTGGCGCAGTGCCTGCACCATCTTGATCACGCCGGCCGCGCCCGCGGCGGCCTGGGTGTGGCCGATGTTGGACTTGATCGATCCGAGCAGCAGCGGGCTGTCCTCCGGCCGTCCCTGGCCGTACGTGGCCAGCAGCGCCTGGACCTCGATCGGGTCGCCCAGCACCGTGCCGGTGCCGTGGCCCTCGACCAGGTCGACGTCCCGGGTGGACAGGCCCGCGTTGACCAGCGCCTGCCGGATCACCCGCTGCTGCGCGGGGCCGTTGGGCGCGGTGAGGCCGTTAGAGGCGCCGTCCTGGTTGACCGCGCTGCCCCGGATCACCGCGTGCACGCGGTGGCCCTCGCGCCGGGCGGTGGAGAGCCGCTCGACCAGCAGCAGGCCGACGCCCTCGCCCCAGCCCGTTCCGTCGGCGGCGCCCGCGTAGGAGCGGCAGCGTCCGGTCGAGGAGAGCCCGCCCTGGCGGTCGAACTCGCCGAAGGCCGCCGGGGAGACCATTACCGTGACGCCGCCGGCCAGGGCCTGCTCGCACTCGCCGCGCTGCACGGCCTGGACGGCCAGGTGCAGGGCGACCAGCGAGGAGGAGCAGGCGGTGTCGACGGTGACGGCGGGCCCTTCGAGGCCGAAGGTGTACGCGACCCGGCCGGAGATGACGCTGTTGGCGGTGCCGGACAGCAGGTGCCCCTCGGCGCCCGCCAGCCCGAGGCCGCCCGTGCCGTAGCCGGAGTTGGACGCTCCGGCGAACACGCCGATCTGCGCGCCCTGGACGGAGCGCGGGTCCAGCCCCGCCGATTCGAGGACCTCCCAGGCGGCCTCCAGCAGCAGCCGCTGCTGGGGGTCCATGGCCAGCGCCTCGCGCGGGGAGATGCCGAACAGCGCCGCGTCGAAGCCGGTCGCCCCGGCGACGAAGCCGCCCTGCCGGGCGTACGAGCCCTCGTCGTCGGCGAGGTCCCAGCCGCGGTCGGCGGGGAAGCCGGTGACGCCGTCCTCGCCCTCGGACACCAGCCGCCACAGGTCGTCGGGGGACTCCACCCCGCCGGGGTAGCGGCAGCTCATGCCGACGATCACGACCGGGTCGTCGTCGGCGGCGACGGCGGCCGCGGCACGGATGGGCGCCGCCGGCGCGTCCGGCTCGTCGAACAGCTCGCCGAGCAGGTACGCGGCCAGGGCGGTCGGCGTCGGGTGGTCGAAGACCAGGGTGGCGGGCAGCCGGAGGCCGGTCTCCGCGTTCAGCAGGTTGCGCAGTTCGACGGCGGTCAGCGAGTCGAAGCCGAGGTCGCGGAAGACCTGCTCGGGGTCGACCGCCTCGGCGGTGCGGTGGCCCAGCACGGCGGCCGCGCGCTCCCGGACCAGGTCCACCAGCACCTGGTGGCGCTGACCTGCGGGCCCGGCGGTGAGCCGCTGCCGCAGCGCGGTGCCCAGCTCGAAGTCGGAGCCCTCCCCCTCGACCGGCCGCGCCGCCTCGGGCAGGTCGGCCAGCAGCGGGCTGGGGCGGCCCAGGGTGAAGGCCGGGGCGAACAGCCCCCAGTCGACGTCGGCGACGGTCACGCAGCCCTCGCCGTGGTCCACGGCCCGCGCCAGGGCGCGGACGGCGAGGGCCGGGTCGAGCGCGTTCAGCCCGCGGCGGCGCAGGAAGTCGGCCGCCTCGCCCCGGGCGGCCATCCCGGCCTCGGCCCAGGGGCCCCAGGCGATCGAGGTGCCGGACAGGCCGCGGCTGCGGCGGTTGTCGACCAGCGCGTCCAGGTGGGCGTTGCCGGCCGCGTAGGCGGCCTGGCCGCCGCTGCCCCAGGTCGCCGCGATCGAGGAGAAGGTGACGAACAGGTCCAGACCGTCGGTGAGTTCGTCGAGGTGTGCGGCGCCGGCCGCCTTGCCGTCGACGACGGCGGCCAGGTCGGCGGGGCGCAGCTCCTCGATCGGGCCGTGCGCCGCGACCCCGGCGGCGTGCACCACTCCGGTCAGCGGGAGGTCGGCCGGGATCCGCGCGAGCACCGCGGCCAGCGCCTCCCGGTCCGCGACGTCGCAGGCCTCGACGGTCACCCGGGTGCCGGTGGCGGTCAGCTCGGCGACCAGGTCCTCGGCGCCCGGTGCGGCGGCGCCGCGCCGGGCGAGCAGCAGCAGGTGCGGCGCTCCGCGTTCGGCCAGCCAGCGGGCGACGGCCGCGCCCAGGGCGCCGGTGCCGCCGGTGACCAGCACCGTGCCCGAGGGGGTCCACGGCCGTTCGGCGGTCCGGGTCGGCTCCGGGCGGGTCAGCCGGCGTCCGTAGCCGGCGGAGCCGCGCACGGCGACCTGGTCCTCGCCCGTGGCGCCGGCCAGCACCGCGGCGAGCCGGGCGCCGGCCCGGGCGTCCAGGGTGGCCGGAAGGTCGATCAACCCGCCCCAGCGGTCCGGGAGTTCCAGGGCGGCGACGCGGCCGAGCCCCCACACCCGGGCCGCCGACGGGTCGCTCGGCGGGTCGAACCGGCCCACCGAGACGGCACCGGAGGTGAGCAGCCACAGCGGTGCGTCGATGCCCGCCTCGCCGAGGCCCTGGACGGTCGCCAGCGCCTCGGCGGCCGGGTCGGCGCCGGCCGGCAGCGCGACCACGCCGGCCAGGCCGGCCGGGTCGGCCGTCGGCCACGCCCCGGGGGCACAGCGCAGGACGGTGGCGCCGGCGGCCCGCAGGGCCTGCTCGACGGCCTCCGCCCGCCCGTCCTCGGGGTCGGCGGACAGCAGCCAGTCGCCGGTGAGCGGGGCGGTGTCGCCTAGGCCCGTCAGCGGCTTCCAGCTGACCAGGTAGCGCCACGAGTCGACGGTCGACTCCTGCCGCTGGGAGCGCCGCCAGGCGGCCAGCGCGGGGACCACCTCGTCCAGCAGGCCGGGGGCCTCCTCCAGCTTCAGGGTGGTGGCCAGCTCGGCGAGGTCCGCGCGCTCCACCGCCGCCCAGAACCGGACGTCCTGGTCCGAGGCCTCGCGCGGCGGGCCGACCGGCGCCGCCATGCTCTGCGGCCAGTAGCGCTCGCGCTGGAAGGCGTACGTCGGCAGCTCCACCCGGCGGCCCTCGGGCAGCACGGTGCGCCAGTCGACCTCGACCCCGGCCGTCCAGATCCGGGCCAGTGCGGTCAGCGCCGACTCGGCGTCGTCCCGATCGCGACGCAGCACCGGGGCGAACACGCCCTCGGCACCGGCCTGTTGGGCCATCCCGCAGAGCACGCCGTCCGGGCCGAGCTCGACGAAGCGGGTCACGCCCCGGGCGGCCAGGCAGGCGGCGCCGTCGGCGAACCGGACGGCCTCGCGCACGTGCCGCACCCAGTACTCCGGGGTGGTGAGCAGGTCGGGCGCGGCGACGGCTCCGGTCAGGTTGGAGACGATCGCGATCCGGGGGCGGGCGAAGGAGACCGTCTCCAGCACCGCGCGGAAGTCCGCGAGCATCGGCTCCATCAGGGCGGAGTGGAAGGCGTGCGAGACCGTCAGCCGGCTCGTCCTGCGGCCCTCGGCCGCCCAGCGGGCGGCCAGTTCGTCGATCACCTCCACGGTGCCGGAGACCACGACCGAGGACGGCCCGTTGACCGCCGCGACGTCGGCGCGTCCGGCGATCGCCTCGACGGCCTCGGCCTCGGTGGCCCGGACGGCGAGCATCGCGCCGCCGGACGGCAGCGCCTGCATCAACCGGCCGCGCGCGGCCACCACGGCGCAGGCGTCCGCGAGCGTGAGGACTCCCGCGCAGTGCGCCGCGGCGAGTTCGCCGACGGAGTGGCCGAGCAGGAAGTCGGGGGCCACGCCCCAGGATTCGAGCAGCCGGAAGCCCGCGACCTCGACGGCGAACAGGCCGGCCTGGGTCCACATCGTCAGGTCGAGGCCGCGGCCGGTGAAGACCGCGTCCTTGACCGATCCGTCGAGGTGGCGGTCCAGTTCGGCGCAGACGGCGTCGAAGGCCTCGGCGAAGGCGGGGAAGGCCTCGTACAGCCCGCGGCCCATCGCCGCGCGCTGCGAGCCCTGGCCGGTGAACAGGAAGGCGCAGCGGCCCTCGCCCACCACGCCGGTCACCGCCGCGGCCGGGTCGCCCCCGGCGAGCGCGTCCAGGCCCGGGAGCAGGTCGCCGAGCACCACCGCGCGGTGGTCCAGGCCCGCGCGGGTGGTGGCGAGCGACCAGGCGAGGTCGACGGGGTCGGGCGCCTCGGTCTCGGCGAGGTGGGCGCGCAGTCGGCTTGCCTGGGCGCGCAGCCCGGCCGCACCCTTGCCGGAGAGCGGCCACAGCGACGGCCGGCCGGCGGCGGGCGCGGGCGCCGAAGGGCCCGACGGGGCCGGGTCAGCCGGGGAGACCTGGGCGGCCGGCTCGGTGCCGGCGTCCGGCCCGGCCTCACCCTCGCCCTCGCCCTGGGGCTCGGCGGGCGCGGGCGCCGCCTCGATGATCACGTGCGCGTTGGTGCCACTGATGCCGAACGAGGAGACGCCGGCCCGGCGGGGGTGGTCGGTCTCCGGCCACGGCCGGGCCTCGGTGAGCAGCTCGACGCCGCCCTCGCTCCAGTCCACGTGCGGGGTGGGCGCGTCCACGTGCAGGGTGGCCGGCAACAGGCCGTGGTGGATCGCCTGCACCATCTTGATCACACCGGCCACGCCGGCCGCGGCCTGGGTGTGCCCGATGTTGGACTTGACCGAGCCCAGCCACAGCGGGCCGCCCTCGGCACGCTCCCGCCCGTACGTGGCGAGCAGGGCCTGGGCCTCGATCGGGTCACCGAGCCGGGTGCCGGTGCCGTGCGCCTCGACCGCGTCCACGTCGGCCGGGGAGAGCCCCGCGCCGGCCAACGCCTGACGGATCACCCGCTGCTGGGACGGGCCGTTGGGGGCCGTGAGGCCGTTGGAGGCGCCGTCCTGGTTGACGGCGCTGCCGCGCACCACGGCGAGCACCGGGTGCCCCAACCGCTGGGCGTCGGAGAGCCGTTCGACCATCAGCAGGCCGACGCCCTCGCCCCAGCCGGTGCCGTCGGCGCCCTCGGCGAAGGCCTTGCACCGCCCGTTGCCGGCCAGGCCGTCGAGGCGGCTGAACTCCGCGAAGACGCTCGGCGAGGACATCACCGTGACACCGCCGGCCAGCGCCAGCTCGCAGTCGCCCGCGCGCAGCGCGTGGACGGCCAGGTGCAGGGCGACCAGGGAGGAGGAGCAGGCCGTGTCGACGGTGACGGCCGGGCCCTCCAGGCCCAGCGCGTACGCGACCCGGCCGGACACCACGCTGGCCGCGTTGCCGATGGCCAGGTGGGTGGCGGCGCCCTCGGGCAGGGAGTGGGCGCCCTCGGCGTAGCCGGAGGCGGAGGCGCCGACGAAGACGCCGACCCGGTTGCCGGAGAGCGAGCGCGGGTCGATCCCGGCCCGCTCCACGACCTCCCAGGCGGATTCCAGCAGCAGTCGCTGCTGCGGGTCCATGGCCAGGGCCTCGCGCGGGGAGATGCCGAACAGCGCGGCGTCGAACTCGGCGACCCCGTCGACGAATCCGCCCTCGTCGGCGTAGCCGGACCCGGCCGGCCAGCCGCGGTCCTCGGGGAAACCGGTGATGGCGTCACCACCG
The DNA here is from genome assembly GCF_053612025.1 of Kitasatospora sp. NPDC054768. NCBI lineage: Bacteria > Bacillati > Actinomycetota > Actinomycetes > Kitasatosporales > Streptomycetaceae > Kitasatospora > Kitasatospora sp. NPDC054768. Next base: position 7,749 of record NZ_JBSHBN010000201.1, on the reverse strand, counting down.
CGGGTCACCAGCCGCCACAGGTCGGCCGGCGAGCTCACGCCGCCCGGGTAACGGCAGGCCATCGCGACGATCGCGATGGGCTCGCGCTCGCGCATCTCCGCCACCTGGAGCTGACGACGTGTGCGCCGGAGATCGGCCGTCACCCGCTTCAGGTATTCGAGATACTTTTGCTCTTCCCCCACGCAGATCAACCCCTACTCCCGGCCGGCGGTGGACCGCAGCCGGTACCGATTACCCGTGAGACCGCAGCGTTTCGCATCCTAGGGAGAGAATCCCCGCGCGATACCCCTAGCCGACCCCAGAAAAAAGGACATCAGATGGCACGGGCCGTTCCGGGCCGTTCGCCGTCGGAGCGGGAACCGCATTCGCGCGGTTCCCGCTCCGTTATTCGGTCCGGAAATCCGCGCCGCCGTGGCGGCGCGGCTCCCGTCCCGTCGTTCAGCCGGTCCGCAGCGAGGTCTGCCCCGGCGCCGCGGCGTTCACCAGGGCGGCCAGGTTGCCGACGCCCTGCTGGTTCGCGTAGAGCATCTGGTGGGCCTCGCCGATCTGGTCGAAGGTGCCGCACCAGGTGATGCACGGGTCGAGCCGGCCGTCCGCCATCAGCCCGATGACCGCGCGGTTCTCCCGGGTGTTCGAGGCGTGCGAGCCCTGGAGGCGCTTGCTGCGCATCCACAGGTAGCGCAGGTCGAGATCGCCGTTGTAGCCGCTGGTGCCGCCGCAGAGCACGACCATGCCGCCGTTCTCGCAGACGAACAGCGAGGTCGGCAGGGTGTCCTCGCCGGGGTGCTCGACGACGATCTTCGGGTTGCGGCGCTCCCCGAGGATCTCCCAGATCTTCGCGCCGAACCGGCGGGCCTCCGCCGTCCAGGCCCGGCCGGCCGCCTCGTCGTCGAGGTCCGGCAGCCGACCCCAGTGGGTGAACTCCCGGCGGTCGATCACGCCCGCGGCGCCGAGGTCCAGGCAGAACTGGACCCGGTCCGGGTTGGAGACCACGGCGATCGGGATGCCGCCGAGCAGCTTCACGATCTGGATGGCCGCCGAGCCGACGCCGCCGGAGCCGCCCCAGATCAGCACCGGGTCGCCCGGGCGGACGTCGTGCGGGGCCCAGCCGGTCAGCTGCCGGTAGGCGGTGGCGCCGGTGACCAGGTAGCCGCCGGCGTCCTCCCAGGACAGGTTGGCCGGCTTGCGGTGGAGCTGGTGCTCGCGCACCACGGTGTACTGGGCGAAGGAACCGTAGTTCGTCTCGTAGCCCCAGGCCCGCAGCGACTTCGAGGCGATCGGGTCGACGCCCGTGCGGACGTCCTCCGCCGTCTCGTCCCAGGTCGCGCCGGAAAGGATGACCTCGTCGCCGACCTTGAACTGCTTGACGCCCTCGCCGACGGCCCAGACGACTCCGGAACCGTCGCTGCCGCCGATGTGGAAATCCTCCTTCTCGCCGAGCAACCGCTGTCTCATCGCGATGACGTCGATGGGTTCGCCGAGCGACGCCCAGACGTTGTTGTAGTTGATTCCGGCGGCCATGACGTACACCAGCACTTCGCCGTAACCGGGCTCCGGCACGTCGACGACCTCGGTCTGCATCGCCTTGAGGGGCTCGCCGAAGCGGTCCTGCCGGATGACGGTCGCGTACATCTGCTCGGGCACGAGGCCGAGCGGCGGAATCTCACCGAGTTCGTAGAGCGACTTGGACACGAACGACTCCTCTGGGCAGTTTTCCGGGATTTCCGAGGACCGGCTCGCAGAGCAGCTCTAGAACCGGTTCGAAACCGGCTGCCCTTCAACACGGTCGATTCGCGTGGATGAATGACGCGGCGGAACTTCGCGTGGACGGATGACGCGGAGGAACGGCGGAGTTGTCAGCCGAGCCTGGTGCGGATCCGGTCGACGACGGTGTTGGCGTGGGCGTTGAGGTAGAAGTGGCCGCCGCGGAAGACTTCGAGCTCGAACGGGCCCGAGGTGTGCTCGGCCCACTTCCGGGCCTCGTCCACGGTGACCTTCGGGTCGTCGTCGCCGACCAGGGCGAGGACCGGCGCGGTGATCCCGGCACCGGGGGTGGGGCGGTAGGTCTCGGCGGCCCGGTAGTCGCTGCGCAGCACCGGGAGGACCATCCGCACCATCTCCTCGTCGTCGAGGAGGTTGTTGTCGGTCCCGTCCAGCCGCTTGATCTCGGCGAGCAGGCCCTGGTCGTCGAGCTGGTGGAACCGCTCGTCGCGGTGGGCGCCGGGGGCGCGCCGCCCGGAGGCCCACACCGTGTGCGGCACGATGCCGAGGTCCTCCAGCCGCAGCGCCAGCTCGAACGCCACGGAGGCGCCCATGCTGTGGCCGAACAGCGACAGCGGGCGGTCGGCCCACGGCTTGACGACGTCGACCAGCAGGTCGGCCAGTTCCTGCACGGATTCCACGCAGGGCTCCTGGCGCCGGTCCTGACGGCCGGGGTACTGCACCGCGAGGACGTCGACCTGCGGCGACAGCGCGCGGGACACCGGGAAGAAGTAGCTCGCGGACCCGCCCGCGTACGGCAGGCAGAGCAGCCGGTGCCGGGCCTCGGGCGCGGGGTGGTAGCGGCGCACCCACAGATCGTCGATAGCTGCCATGGTGACTGGAATCCCTCCGGCGGTCGGCGTGGTGGGACCACGACACCGGTGAGGCGCCGCCCGCGGACCTGCGGGACCGCGCGTCTCACCTTGATCCGCGGGCGGGAGCGCACGAGGGTTCGTGGCCGGCTCCGGTCGCCCGCTGTCCTGTCGGGACCTCAACGGCTCCTACCGTGACCGGCCCGGCCCGACCCGACAACCCCTAGCCGCACGGCGCGGGCGCACGCGCGCGGGGTCCTGCGGCTGCCCTGGTAGGGGATGCCCGCCGGCGCCCCGGCACCTTCCCGACCTTCCCGGGCCGCTGGAGCGCGGCGGCCGCGCGGGCGATCGGGTCACGCCAGGGCACGCCCTATGTCGGCGGCGCCGTCGGGGCAAGGGCGCCTCGTCGGACCGGGGGGGAGGTTAGGGGGCGGTGCCCGGCCAACTTTAGGGGTGCCGGCCGGCGGAACCGATCGAACCGGACGCGCTGATTCCACCGGTGGAACCGCCACCGGCGCCCGGCCGGCGAATCCCCCGGGCCGGCGGCGGGACCTGCGGGTCTGGCAGGCAGAACGTGTGCGGAACGAACGCCTCCGATCCGTTCCGGCACCACCGAAATGCCCCCGGGCCCTCCGTCCCATCGGATATGCGCACCGATCCGGAATGCGCCGTCACGTTTCGGCCATCACGGAGAAGTGGAACGGCTGATTCAGTTTCACCGCACCGGTGACTTAGCGCCCCGGGCCGGAGACCCGCAGCCGGCGCAGGGCGTGATGGACCAGCAGGTGCCCCCAGACCTCCTGCTCGACCCCCTCGGGCGAGCGCGAGCGCAGCACCCGCACGGCCGCCAGCTGATCGGCCGCCAGGTCCCGCAGGGCCCTCGCCCCCGACCTCCACGCGCCGTGCAGCGCGGCCAGCTCCGCGGCGGGGGCCCGCCCCGGGTCGAGGATCGTGGTGAGCAGCCGGCCCGGCTCCCCCGCCGAGGGGTCCTCGACCACTCGCACCACCGGCGCCGCGGACCCCGTCGACCGGCCCGACCCGCCACCGCCGCGACCGCCCCCGTCGGCGGCGAACCCGGACAGGAACGAGCCGTCGCCCAGCAGCTGACGCACCGGCAGCACCGCGTCCGGGCCGACCCGCCACAGCAGGTCCGCCCCACCGGCGGAGGCGTCCCGCCACACCGTCGGACCCTCGAACCCGCCCTGGTCGGCGAGCAGCAGGTCCCCGCCGCCGAGGCGGTCGAAGAGGCCCCGGGCCAGGTTCGGCACGGCGGCCGCCGACGGGCCGGTGGCCGCCGCGGCGACCGCGCCGGTGCCGCACTCGACCAGGGCCGCCAGCCGCACCCGCGGGTACCCGCCCCCGGGCTCCGGCGGTCCGAAGTACGCCACGTTCTCGGCACTGTCCGGCACCTCGATCGCCGCACCCTCGACGGCGACCAGGCGCCGCCCCCGGTACCGGACGCCCCCGACCTGCCCGGCCTGCCCGACCTGCCCGGCCTGCCCGGCCTCCTCGACCGCCGCCGACCGGACGACCTCGGCGAACAGCTCCCTGAACGGCTCCGCCCCCAGCTTCACCCGGGCCCGCGAGATCGCCGCCGTACTGGGCACCTGCCCCGGCGCTGTGCAGCGCCCCGCCCAGGCCAGTCCCCGGACGAGCTTGCGGGCGACCTCCTGGTAGCCGTGGCCCGGGAACAGACACATCGCCAGGACCAGGTAGACCGTCACCTTCGGCGTCAGCAGGCGGTTCCGTTGCCCCTCCCGCCCGCACCGGGCCACCACCCGCTCCACCAGCTCCGGCGGGAACGACCCGGTCAGCAGCCCGACCGCGATGCGGTCGGGCAGTCCCCCGCCCGGTTCCGGGCCGAACTGCCCTGGTCGCGACATCCGACACCTCCTGAAACCACGCTACACGCACGATGCTTAAGTCACTGGTGTGGTGCTGAACGGAGTCCCTAGCGTTCGCCGTTGAAGTTCGCCTAGGGTGAAAGTAGATGCAAACCCGGGCTCTCGGTCCCGCCGGCGTTCCCCTCGCGCTGTGTACACCGTGCATCTGAGTGATCACGCAACGTCATGGAGGCTCAAGGCAAAACGGGGGAGTCAGCCTTTCCGTTGCGGTGGATGCAAGGCTTTTACACAACAACTCGGAGGCATTCTTGCTGATTCGAGCCGAACAGCATGAAGCGTTGGAGTATTTACTGGACCTGTTCGAGGGACTGTCCTGCGGGAACGGTCGGGTGGTCCTCGTCAGCGGAACCCTGGGAAGTGGTAAGACCCAACTTCTGCACGATTTCTCGGCGCTGGCGGCAAAAGAAGGAGCACTGGTCCTCCAGGCGACCGGTTCGCGGGCGGAACGGGATCTCCCCATGGGGGTCATCGAGCAGTTGCTGCGCTGCGCCGAACTGCCGAACGAACTCGCCGCGGAAATATCCGCCCTGGTCGCGGAGGCGTTCGGCGACCACCTGGGCCCCGACCATCGGTTCGAACGGCCGCAGGCCGTCGAGAACGAGACCATCCGTCGGCTCTGCAACGTCCTCCTGGGCGCCTGCGAGGGCCGGTCCGTGGTGGTCGGCATCGACGACGTGCACTTCGCGGACACCGCCTCGCTCCAGGCGCTGCTCTACCTCCAGCGCCGCATGCGCCCCCAGCGCATGCTCATGGTGCTCAACGAGTGGGACCGGCCGCAGCCCACGCTGCCGCTGTTCCGCGCCGAGGTGACCCGCGCGCCGCACAGCAGGGTCCAGCTCAAGCCGATGTCCGAGGACACCGTCCGTACCATCCTGGAGCGGACCCCGGACCACGCGATCGCGCCGCGACTCGCCCCGGCCGTCCACCGGCTGAGCGGGGGCAACCCGATCCTGGTCCACGCCCTGATCGAGGACAACCACCTCGACGCCACCCACGACCGGGCCCGGCCCGACGACCTGCCGCGCGTCGGCCGGTCCTTCGAAATGGCCGTCCTGGCCTGCCTCTACCGCTGGGAACCGCAGATCCTCGCGGTCGCCAGCGGCATGGCCGTCCTGCGCGAGCACGCCTCCCCGGCGCTGCTCGGCCGGCTGCTCGACCTCGACCAGCGGTGCGTCGGGCACGCGTTGGAGATCCTCACCAACGCCGGCCTGACCGCCGGCGACGAGTTCCGTCACCCGAACGTCGCGGCCGCCGTCCTCGCCTCGCTCTCGCGCACCGAGCAGACCACGCTGTACACCCGGGCGACGAAGCTCCGGCGCGACCTGGGCATGGCCACCACGGTCATCGCCGCCCAGATCGTCGCCGCGGGCGAGGCCGACGGCGACTGGACCGTACCGATCCTCACCGACGCCGCGGAGCAGGAGCTGGCCGAGGGGAAGACCTCGACCGCACACCTCTACCTCAACCTGGCGCTGGCCGCGGCCAACGACGACCAGCACCTGGCCACCCTGCGCACATACGTCCACTCCACCTGGCAGACCAACCCCAGCGCGGTCGCCCCGCACACCAGCGCGCTGCGCGAGGCCCTGGTGGAGGGCAAGCTCACCGGCAAGGACGTCGTCGCACTGATCCGGGCGCTGCTGTGGCGGGGAGACCTCACCACCGTGTCCACCGTCCTCGCGGAGGCGAAGCGCACGCACCTCACCCTCGGGCACGAGGACGGCGTCGAACTCCTGCACGTCTTCCACTGGTTCTTCGGCCCGTCCTTCACCCGGTCCTGGAACCTCGACGAGCTCTGCGGCACCGGGGGCGGGGGCACCTGCCTGCCCGCGGCCGCGGAGGCGATCGGGGTCTTCTCCCGGGTCTGGGCCCGGGGCGGCGACGCGGAGAGCGCCTCGCTCGCCGAACGCGTCCTGTCCTCCTGCCGGGTGGACGGGATGCCGCTGGAAGCGATCACCACGGCGATCCTCGCCCTCGCCGACGGGGACCAGCCCGGCCGGGCCCTGCTCTGGTGCGACGAGCTGATCGGCCACGCCACCCGTCGGGGTGCGACCACCTGGCTGGCCCAGCTCAAGGCGGCCCGGGCCGACGTGTGCCTGCGCGACGGGGATCCCGAGGCCGCCGCCGAACTCGCCTCGGACGCCCTGTCGTTGGCGGGCGAGGAGAACTGGGGGGTGTCGATCGGCTATCCGCTGTCGGTGCTCATCCAGGCCCACCTCGCACTGGGCCGGACGGACGACGCCGCCAAGGAGGCCGGCCGGGAGGTCCCGAGCGCCATGTTCGAGACCGTGATGGGCATCCGCTACCTGCACGCCCGCGGCCGGCTCGCCCTGGCGGCCGGTCGGACCACGGAGGCGCTCGACGACCTCCGGACCTGCGCCCGTCGGCTCAGGGTCTGGCAACTGGACATCCCCGCCCTGATCCCGCTGACCGCCAGCCTGGTCGAGGCCACCTTCCAGGCCGGTGACCCGGTCACCGCCCGGGACCTGGCGGCCAGCCAGCTGCAGGAACCGTCCCTGGACGACCGCACCCGCGGCGCCCTGCTCCGGATCCTGGCCGACCACGACGGGGGCCGGGAGAAGCCCGCCCTGCTGCAGGAGGCCGTCGACCGCCTGCGGACGCCCGGCGACCGGCTCGAACCGGCCCGGACGGAGGCGGGGACCCAGCGGATCCGGGCCGGATTCGCCCCGGCCGTGGAACACGGGCGGTCCGTCGGCGACGGGTTCGGGCCCGACGAGGAACCGCGCGCGGACCCGCACACCGACGCCGGGCTCGGGGACTGCGGCGACCGCCGCCCCGCCGAGGACGGCCCGCGCGAGGACGACGAGCCGGCGCTCCCGCTGGGACCGCCCCCGGCGACCACCCCGGGCGGGGCGGTGGGCTCGCTGCTCACCGGCCTCAGCCGGGCCGAGCTCCGGGTGGCGAAACTGGCGGCCGAGGGCGACAGCAACCGGGAGATCAGCGACAAGCTCTGGATCACCGTCAGCACGGTGGAACAGCACCTGACGCGCATCTACCGCAAGCTGAGCCTGAGCGGCCGGGCCGGCCTGGCGAGCCTGCTCCGCTCGGAGCTGCTCCCGGGCGAGGTCGCCGTCTTCCGCGACGCACCCGGCGGCCCCGCCGACCGGGTCGGACCCGAAGTCGGCTTCCACGCCGTGGAGATGGCGTGCCGCGCCGCCTCCTCGGCGGATGCGCTGAAGGCCGTCGGCAACGCGGCCGGCCTGGGCGCCGACGGAGTCGCCGTCGGCTGACACCGGCCAGGGCGGTGCCAC
>NZ_JBSHBN010000200.1:0-15814 GCF_053612025.1 Kitasatospora sp. NPDC054768 | reverse complement strand
CCGCACCCCCGCGTGCGGGGCGGCGGCCGCCCGTTCGCCCGGGGGTGGTCGGAGGCACCCCACCAGATGGTCTATAGTTTTCCTCATCACCCAGATGCGCGGGTGGCGGAATAGGCAGACGCGCTGGATTCAGGTTCCAGTGCCCGAAAGGGCGTGGGGGTTCAACTCCCCCCTCGCGCACAGCGAACGGCCGGTCGATCTTCGGATCGACCGGCCGTTTTGTCGTCCGGGCATGCGTCGAGGCCGTCCCTCGACCGTGTCGGGTCGGTGGCGTTGTGGCCGGTCGGATGTGGCTCTCAGGGTGGGGCGGGATGGGCGCCCGGTGCTCTGGCGGTGACGGAGCCGGGCGGTCGGTCCTGTGGCCGAGGTGTGCCGTCAGGCCGCCGACGGGTTTCCGGCAGGAAGCAGCCGGCTCCGGGCGGGCGGCGAAGGCCCGGCCGACGCCGGGGGAGCGAAAAGGTTGGTATGTGGGGTCGACGGACCCGGGTAACGTTCTTGTCGTGTTCTTCCAGACACCGATTTACGAGTGAGAGCGTGACGGGCTCCTGTCGACGTCCTTCGACGTCGCCGACCGTCCCCTATCGATGAATCCGTAGATCACTTCACATCATTGACCGGAGACCCTGACCGTGAGCAAGAACATCAACAACCCCGTGGGCATGGGGGGCGGCCAGCGCAAGAGGCTGTCTCGCGCCGAACGGCAGAACAACGGTCCGCACCGCAACCTCGACCGCCAGGGTGCGGCCGACCAGAAGGCGGAGCTGGTGCGAAGGATGCGCGACAAGACGGGCACGGCCGAAGGCGCCGCGCAGGCGGGCGACGACGCCGCACAGAGCTGACGCACCGCCGCCGCAGGGGCGCGGGGCAGGGCCCGGACCGCGACGTGCGGTCCGGGCCTCCTGCCAGTGGAGTCAGGTTCCCGTGGCTGACGAGCCGGGCGACGGCGGGTTCGACCGGGGGTCGCCATCGCTGGTGCGCCCCCTGCCTCGTCGGTGCCCCACACAAAGAACGGCCGGTCGACCTCGCGGTCGACCGGCCGTTTCGTCATTCCAGGGACCGGATCAGGCCCGCCCCGGAGCCCGCACCTGCGGTGGTGCGGGGTTCGTCAGCCCTGCTGCCAGGTGGCGCCGGAGCCGGTGAACGAACCGGTGACGCCGTTGTCGTCGGCCCAGATCCAGAAGTCGGCGTGCTCGACGCCGTCGGGGCCGACGTGGGACTCGACGGCCGCGAGGCCGGCGCCGTTCTCGTTGGCGGTGAAGAAGCCCTTGCCGTAGTTCGCGTCGATGCTGCCGTGGGCCGAGGCCAGGCCGGCGGCGCCGATCACGAGCGGGACGGTGAGGGCGCTGACGGCCAGGACACGCTTGAGGGCACGCATGATGGTCTCCTCCAGGGAGTACGGGGTAACAGTTGGCAGCGCCGGTCGGCCCTGCCAGAACCAGACAGCCATGCCCTGCCAGCCCCCGCAATCGGCGCCGCAATCCGAACAGACCTCACGGACCGTCAGACACACCGCTGCGACCTGCGGAAATGGCCGATCGGGTGATCGTATTGAGGGATCGTTCGGGCGGAGCAGGCGCCGTCCGCCGTCGAACCGTCAGGACTTCCAGACGATCACGTGGGCCGCGACCGGCTCGCCGGCCGCGTCGAGCTCGACGGCGTTCCCGGCGACCACCCCGGCGTCGTTGACGAACAGCGCCTGGGCGTACGGGCTGAGCGGGGACGGCGGGAGCGGCACGGCCGTCCCGTCGGGCCTCCACAGCAGGGCCGTGGTGCGGTTCCAGTCCGGGCCCTGCGCCTCGCCGACGGCGGTTCCCGCGCCGTTGACCGCCATCGCCTCGCTCTGCCGGCCCGCCGGGCCGTCGAGCAGGGTCTGCGTACCGTCCGGGTTCCAGCGGGCGGCGAAGGCGGAGCGGTGGCTGTCGAACGTCGCCCCGACCACGGTGCCCGCGCTGTTGACGGCCCTCGTCCGACCGTAGCCGGCGTCGCGGACGGCGCCGCCGGGAGTCCACACCAGCACCCGGTCGAACTCCGTGCCTCCGGTGCGCCGCCCGTGACCGAGCACCACGCCGTCGTCGGTCATCCCGTCCACCCGGGCCCCGTCGAGGCCCGGCGGAAGCGGGAGCGCGGACACGGCGCCCGCCGGGCTCCAGAGCACCGGGGTCTCCTGGGAGCGGCCGTCGCCGAGGCTCCGCTCGGAGGTGCCGGCGACGACGCCCGCGTTGGTGACGGCGGCGGTCGAGCCCGCGGTGTCGCCGGGCAGCAGCGGCAGATCCACCCTGGTGCCGTCGGCCCGCCACTTCAGGGGCTTGGACCGGTACGTGTCGTCGTACGAGCCGCCGGCCACCACGCCGGCGTCGTTGACCGAGGACGCGCTGCCGCCGCGGACACCGGCCGGCAGCGCCAGCGCCGTGGCGGTCCCGTCCGGGGCCCAGCGGACCGGGTGGTTGTCGGACATCGTCCGGTAGGAGAGCCCGACCACGGTGCCCGTGCCGTTGAGCCCCACCGGGCGGCTGGACAGGTCGCCGGTCAGCGGCGCCAGGACGGTGTAGCCGAGATGGTCGGGATGCCAGCGCACGGCGCGCGGGGTGAACTGCCCGGAGACGTCCGCGTAGTACTCGCCGACGACGGCGCCGTCGCGGCTCAGGCCCCGCGCCAGGCTGTAGGCGGTGCCCGGCGGTTCGGGAAGGAACCGCGGGGTCGGCAGCGGTGCGGCCGGAGCGGCCGCCGTGGCCGTGGGCACCGGGCCGAGCAGCAGGGCGGCGGACGCGGCGGTGGCGACGAGGGTCGCTGCGGCGACGAGGGCCGCGGGGCGCGGGGGACGCGAGCCGGTCGTCCGGCGGACTCCCGTCCCGTCCGTCGCGTCCGTCCTGTCGAGGTCGAGGTCGAGGTGGAGGCGGGCCGCGGCCATCAGGGCTTCCAGATCATCGCGCGCGGGAGGTCCTGCGCGTTCGGCGCGTCGTACCAGGTGGCATCCCCGGCGATCACCCCGGATTCGTTGACGAGGAGGGCCCGGGCGTAGGGGCCGAGCGAGGACGGCGGGAGCGGCACGGCCGTGCCGTCGGGCCGCCACAGCACCGGCGTGCGGCGGTACGGGGTCGGACCCTCCGCGAAACCGACGGTCGTGCCCGCGGCGTTGATCGTGCTCGCCCAGGCCTGCCGGCCCGCCGGGGCGTCGAGCAGCGTCAGCGTGCCGTCCAGGGTCCAGCGCGCGGCATGCTCGGAGCGGTCGGCACCGAACGTCGTTCCGGCGATGGTGTTCGCGTTGTTGACGGAGCTCAGCCGGCCGTAGGCGACGTCCCGGGCGGTGCCGTTCGCGTCCCAGGCCACCACCCGGTCGAACTCGGTGCCCCCCGCGCGCCGTCCTTGGCCGAGGATCACGCCGTCGTTGGTGATCCGGACGACCCCGGCCGCGTCGATCCCCGGGGGGAGCGGAAGCGCCGTCACGTCGCCCGACGCGCTCCAGACCACCGTCCGGGTCCGGGACTCGCCGCCGACGGACCCCGAGGACCAGCCGATGACGAAGCCCGCGTCGTTGATGAACGAGGCCGAGCCGGTGCCGTCGCCGGGCAGCAGCGGCAGGTCGACCCGGGTGCCGTCGGCCTGCCACTTCAAGGGCTTGGACCGGTAGCCGGAGTCGTACCAGCCGCCGATCACCACACCGGCGTTGTTGATCCTGGACGCGCTGCCGCCGCGGGCTCCGGCCGGCAGCTCCAGCGCGGTCGGGGTGCCGTCCGCCGCCCAGCGGACCGGGTGGTTGTCGGTCAGCGTGGCGAAGGAGACCCCGACCGCGACGCCCGAAGCGTTCAGGGAGCCCGGGCGGGTGGCGACCTCGCCGGGCAGCGGTTCCAGGGTGGTGACGCCGGACCGGTGGGCGTTCCAGCGGAGCGCGCGCGGGGCGAACCGGTTGGGGATGTTCAGGTAGGTCTCGCCGAGGATGTCGCCCGCGTTGTTCAGGTCGTACACCGAGCTGAGCGGGGCGGCGTTCGCGGGCAGTGGCAGCAGGTGCGGGGTCGGCAGTGGTGCGCCCGGGTCTGCCGCCGCGGCCGTGGGCACCGGGCCGAGCAGCAGGGCGACGGCCGCCGCGGCGGCGGCCGGGGCGGCTCTGCGAAGGGTGGGGGAACCAGCCATCCGGAAACTCCTGTCGTGTCAACGATCAAGTGGATCAAGAGAGTTGATGCTCCGTCGGATTCGGGTCGGTCGGGTTCCCGGTCCGACGGCCAAGTCTCATCCACGGTCGGTTCGTTGGCAGGGCGATCGCCGAATCGGCCGGAATCACACCCCTTTTGGGCGCGTCCGCGGGGTGGCGGCGGAGCGGTTCCGAACGGTTTGGGGCGGTCTCGTGCGATGTCGGACGACTGTGGCGGGTGCCCTGGCGGCGGGTGCCCGGGCGGCCGTCCCGACCGGACGGGCCGCCGCCGGGCCCCCGGGCGTACACCGTGAAGGAGGTCAGGCCGGCGGGCAGCGCCCAGGCCCCGGCGCTCCGGATGGACACCTTGTAGCGGTGCGGGCCGTCGTCCCGCTGGACGGGTGCGGCCTGGGCGGCCGTCGCGGCCAGCGCCGCGACGGTGGAAGCGGTCGCCACAAGGCCTTGTCGGAAGAGCTTTTGATTGATCGTCATTCATGCGATGGTCTGGAACTCCGGCGGCCTGGCGGCGGCTTCGACCCGTATTCACGCGAACGGGTGGTCGCGATCCGGTCGAGTTCGCGGCGACCACCGCCGCCCCCCACCGACCCCTCGCAGACCCCCCGTCGACCCCCACCGGCGACCGCCGATGTGCCCCCGACGGGTCGCCGGGAGAGGCCGCCGGAGCTCCTCCCTCGATCGGGGGAGGGCGGGGGCGAGGAGGCCGGTGATACTGGCGAACATGATCAAGGGAATGCGGTTGCTGCTGCGCAGGTCGACGTACACGGGGGTGCTGTTCGCGGTACTCGGAGCGCTGGCCGGGCTGCCGGTGGCGATGGTGGCGCTCGGGATGACGCTCGGGGTGTCCGGGCGGCCGGACACGGTCTGGCTGGCGCTGCCGCTGTGGGTGCTGCTGCTCGCGGTGGCCGGGCTGCCCCGAGCGGTGCGCCGGGTGCTGGCGGCGGGCGCGCGGCGACTGCTGGGCGTCGCGGTGCCCGCCCCGGTGAAGGGGGCCACGGCGGAGCGCTGGCGGACGCCGGCGTTCGTGGTGGCGCACGTGGCGCTCGGGTGGACGGTGCTGATCGGCGGCAGCACGCTCCTCGTGATGGGGATGACGCTGCCGGGACGATGGGTGGAGGGCTCGGCCCGGGTCAGCCTCTTCGGCTGGGGCGTGGACGTGACCGGCGTCTGGTCGTGGGTCATCGGGGCGCTCAGCCTGGTCCTCGCGGCGGTGCTGCTCGCCGGGGCGTCGGGGGCGCTGCGGTGGCTGGCACCGCGACTGCTCGGACCCTCGCCCGCCGAGCGGCTCGCCCTGGCCGCCGAGCGGGAGCGGCTGCTGGCCGAACGCAACCGGCTGGCCCACGAGTTGCACGACTCCATCGGGCACACCCTGACCGCCGCCACCATCCAGGCGGCCGTCGCGGGGGAGGTGCTCGCCGACGACCCGGCGGCGGCGCGGGCCGCCATGCGCAGCATCGAGGAATCGACCCGGGCCGCGCTGGAGGACCTCGACTACGTGCTCGGCGCACTGCGCGAGGAGCAGACCGGCACCGCCCCGACCCGCACCCTCGCCGACCTGCCCGAGCTGATCGACCGGCTGCGGCACGCGGGCGCCGTCGTGGCGCCGCGGACCACGGGGGACCTCGCGCAGGTGCAGGGCACCCTCTCCCGGGCCGCCTACCGGATCGTCCAGGAAGGGCTGACCAACGCGCTGCGGCACGGCACCGGCGGTCCGATCGAGCTGCGGGTGACGGCGGGACCGGAGGAACTGGAGCTGACCGTGGTCAACGGGACGGCGGGCGCGGCCGAAGGACCGGGCGCGAGCGGCTTCCCGACCTCCGGGCACGGCCTGCCCGGGCTGGCCGAGCGGGTGCGGCTGCTGCACGGCGAGTTCGAGGCCGGCCCGGACGGCGACGGGCAGTGGCGGCTGGCGGTCCGGCTGCCGATGCGGTGGTCGGCGTGAGCGGCGCAGGCCCCGACGCGGGCGCGCCGTCCGACGTCACCGTCCTGATCGCCGACGACGACCCCCTCACCCGCAGCGGCCTGGGCACCCTGCTCGGCGCCCAGCCCGGCATCACGGTGGTCGGGAAGGCCGCCGACGGCATCGAGGCGGTCGAGCAGGCCCGGCTGCTGCGGCCGGACGTGGTGCTGATGGACGTGCGGATGCCGCGCCGCAACGGCATCGACGCCACCCGCGAACTGCTGCGGGAGCACGCCGACCCGCCCAAGGTCGTGGTGATCACCACCTTCGAGAACGACGCCTACGTCACCGCCGCGCTGAGCGCCGGCGCCAGCGGCTTCGTGCTGAAGCGGCGGCCCGTCCCGCAGATCGCCGAGGCGGTGCGGGTGGCGGCGGCGGGGGAGGCGGTGCTGTTCCCCGCCGCGCTGAGCCGGATGGTCGCGGCCCGGCCGCTGGACTCGGCCGAGGCGCTGCCCCGGGCGGCGCTGACCGGGCGGGAGGAGGGCGTGCTGCGGCTGATGGCGACCGGACTGTCCAACCCGGAGATCGCGCAGGCGCTCGCCGTCAGCCAGGAGACCGTCAAGACGCACGTGGGGAACGTGCTGGGCAAGCTCGGCGCGCAGAACCGGACCCACGCGGTGGTGATCGCGTACGAGAGCGGGTTGGTGGTGCCGGGGCTGCCGGGGGCGTAGCCGGCGGGGCGGGCGGGGGCGCGGCCCCGGAGCCGCCACGGCCCCGGAGCCGCGACGGCCCCGAGGGCCGCTACCGCACGGGGTCGATCGGGGTGAGGGTGCCGAGGCGGTCCTCGACGGCCTGGGCGGCGGCCAGGCACAGGTCCTCCCGGAAGGCACGGCCGACGAGCTGGACGCCGGTGGGCAGGCCGTCCGCGGCGAGGCCGGTGGGGACGGCGACGGCCGGCACGCCGACGAAGCTGGTCACCGAGCACAGCCGCATGGCCGAGTCGACCCGGTCGCGGCCCGCCTGGTCCCGGGACTCCAGTCCGGGCTCGACCGGCGGCTCGGTGAACACCGGGCCCAGCAGCAGCGGGTACTCGTGCAGGAACTCCGTCCAGGAGCGCCGGATGCTCATCCAGACGCTCATCAACCGGATCAGGCCGGGGGCGTCCACGGGCCGGGCGCCGCGCATCATCAGCTCGATGTAGCGGTCGCCGCCCTCGCCGAGCAACTGCCGCACGACGGGCCAGCTCGGCGCGAACTCGGTGACGGCGAGGCGGTGGTAGGCGTCGAGCGCCTCCTCCATCCGCGGGACGTCGGGGACCTCCCGGACGTCGTACCCGGCGTCGCGCAGCGCGTCGGCGGCGGTCTCGACGGCGCGGCGGACGGTGGGGTGCACCCCGTGGCCGCCGTGGCTGCCGTGACCGCCCGGATCGGCGACGACGGCGACCTTGATCGGGGCGGCGAGCGGTTCCCCGTACAGCGGGACGGGCACGGCGCGCGGGTCGCGCGGGTCGGTGCCCGCCAGCGTCTCGTAGGCGAGCCGCAGGTCGGCGACCGTACGGGCCAACGGGCCGTCGGCGACCAGGACCTGGGAGGCCGGGCCGGGGTCGTCCGGGCCGATCAGGCGCTGGTCGGCGGGGAACCGGCCGGTGGTCGGATTGAGGGCGGCGACCCCGCAGAAGGAGGCGGGGACGCGGACGGAGCCGCCGGAGTCGTTGCCGAGCCCGAGCGGGGCCATGCCGGCGGCGACCGCCACGCCGTCCCCGCCGCTGCTGCCGCCGGGGGTGCGGCGCGCGTCCCACGGGTTGCGGGTGTCGCCGTACAGCTCGCTGCGGGTGTGCATCCCGGCGAGGATCAGGGTCGGCAGGTTGCTGTGGCCGATCGGGATCGCCCCGGCCGCGCGCAGCCGGGCCACCGGGACGGCGTCGGCGGCGGCGACGTGGTCGCGGAAGCGCGGGCTGCCGAAGGTGGTCGGCACGCCGGCGATCGGAGTGCACTCCTTCACGGTGAACGGCACGCCCGCGAGCGGACCCAGTTCCTCGCCCGCGGCCCGGCGGCGGTCGGTCTCCCGGGCGGCCGCGCGGGCCCGGTCGGCGAGCAGCTGGGTGACGGCGTTCAGGTACGGGTTGACCTCCGCGATCCGGGCCAGGTGGTCGTCCACCACGTCCAGTGCCGACACCTCGCCCGTGCGCACGGCGGCGGCGAGTTCGGTGGCGGGCTTGCTCCACAGGGGCATGGGAGTTCTCCTCGGCTCTCCTCGGCCTGGTTCCGATGCGACCGCATCGGAACGGAATCACCATAGTCCGGAAACCGATACGCTTGCATCGAATAAAAACGAGGACCGACGAGGGCGAACGAGGACCGAAGGAACGCGGAGGGAGACCGGGGATGCCCAAACAGGTGGACCACGAGGGCCGGCGCCGGCGGATCGCCGAGGCGGTCTGCCTGCTGGTGGACGAGCACGGGCTGGAGGGCGTCACGCTGCGGGACGTCGCCACCCGGGCGGAGGTCTCGATGGGAGCCGTCCAGCGCTGCTTCCGCACCAAGGAGGAGATGCTCCTGTTCGCGCTCACGCACATCGGCGCGCGGGTCTCCGAGCGGGTGCGGAGCCGGCTCGCGGCCGGCCCGGCGCAGTCGGCGGCCAGCGAACTCGGACTGGTGGCGGGCGAGGTGGCGCTGCTGCGCGAGGAGCACCGGGCCGAGGCCAGGATCTGGCTCGCCTTCGTCGCCGGGGCCGCCGTCAACCCGGCACTGGCGGCGACCCTGCGCGGCAGCTACGCGGCACTGGAGGACCTGATGGTGCGGCTGGTCACGGAAGCCGCCGGCGGGGCGGCCGTCGGCGGATCGGTGATCGGCGGGGCGGCCGCGGGCGGGGCCGTCGTCGCACGGACCGAGGCCCGCGCGCTGCTCGCCCTCGCCGACGGGCTCACCACGCACGTGCTGGTCGGGCACCGGACGGTGGGGGAGGCGGAGGAGGTCCTGCACGCGCACCTGGCCGGGCTCTGGGCGCGCTGCTGATCCGTCGCCCGCCGATCCGTCGCCCGCCGATCCTTCGCCCGCTGTTGTCGCCCGCGTCACCGTCCAGTCCGTGGAAGGCCGGCGAACGCGGCGGCCGGGTGCGGCAGGATCGGGCCCGACGTCACCGGAGACGCCTGTCGGACACTCGTGTTGGGAGAGCCTGCCGTGACCGCTGTGGAGATCCCGGGATCCAAGTCCATCACCGCCCGGGCCCTGTTCCTGGCCGCCGCCGCCGAGGGCGTGACCACCCTGCGCCGCCCGCTGTCCTCGGACGACACCGAGGGCTTCGTGCAGGGCCTGGACACCCTCGGGTACCGGATCGAACGGACGGCCGACACCTGGCGGGTGGAGGGCCGCCCGTCCGGGCCCGCCGTGCCGGACGCCGAGGTGTACTGCCGGGACGGCGCCACCACCGCGCGCTTCCTGCCCACCCTCGCCGCCGCCGGCCGCGGCACCTACCGCTTCGACGCCTCCGCCCAGATGCGCCGCCGCCCGGTCGCCCCGCTCACCCGGGCGCTGCGCGAGCTGGGCGTGGACCTGCGGCACGAGGAGGCCGAGGGGCACCACCCGCTGACGGTCGTCGCCGACGGCGTCCGCGGCGGTGAACTCGCCCTGGACGCCGGGCAGTCCTCGCAGTACCTGACCGCGCTGCTGCTGCTCGGCCCGCTCACCCGGGACGGCCTGCGGATCACCGTCGCCCGGCTGGTCTCCGCCCCGTACATCGGCATCACCCTGGCGATGATGCGCGACTTCGGGGTCGAGGTGAAGCGGGAACGGACCCCCGCCGGCGAGGTGTTCGAGGTGCCCGCCGGCGGCTACCGGGCCGCCGACCACCCGATCGAACCGGACGCCTCCACCGCCAGCTACTTCTTCGCCGCCGCCGCCCTGGCCGGCCGCGAGGTCACCGTCCCGGGCCTCGGCCGGGACGCGCTCCAGGGCGACCTGCGGTTCGTGGACGTGCTGCGGCGGATGGGCGCCCGGGTGGACATCGGCGGCGACCGCACGACCGTGGCCGGCGACGGCCGGCTCGGCGGGATCACCGTCAACATGCGGGACATCTCCGACACCATGCCCACACTCGCGGCCATCGCCCCGTTCGCCACCGGCCCGGTGCGGATCGAGGACGTCCACAACACCCGGGTCAAGGAGTGCGACCGGCTGGAGGCCTGCGCCGACAACCTGCGCGCGATGGGCATCACCGTGGCCACCGGGGACGACTGGATCGAGATCCGGCCCGGCACCCCGCGCCCGGCCGAGATCACCACCCACTCCGACCACCGGATCGTGATGTCCTTCGCCGTCACCTCGCTGCGCACGCCCGGCATCACCTTCGACGACCCGGGCTGCGTGCGGAAGACCTTCCCGGGGTTCCACGAGGCCTTCGCGGAGCTGCGGGCGGCCTGGGGGATCTGACCCCCGCCGGCCGCGCGGCGGGCCCGGCGGCGAGGATGCCGTTCGTGTCCGAGACGGTTTTCGAGACGGAGTCAGACGGGCCCGAGCTGCGGCCCTACCCCAAGATCCCCGCGCGCGGCCGCTCCGGCGGGCCCGGCAGCCGGGAGTGGACCGCGGCCGAGAAGGTGCACGGGGCGCACTTCGCGGTGGTCTGCGAGGGCGGTTCGGTGCGGGCCGCGAAGCGGCGTGAACTGCTGGACGACGAGGGCCTGGACGCCTTCTTCGGCGTCAGCCGGATCTGGCCCGAACTGTCCGTCGCGGCGGCCCGGTTCGCCGCCGCGGTGCGCGGGACCCGGGACGGTGCCGCGGTGCGCGGGGACGGCGCCGCCGCGGTGACGATCTACGGGGAACTGGCCGGCGGCCGCTACCCGCACCCCGGGGTGCCCGCCGCCCCCGGGGTCGACCCGGTCCAGACCGGCGTCTGGTACGCCCCCGGCCTGCGCTGGCTGCCGTTCGACGCCACCGTCGAGACGCCCGAGGGCCGTCGGTGGATCGCCGACCGCACCCTGCGCACGGCCGCGCGGGCCGCCGGGCTCACCTGCGTGCCCCTGCTCGGGCACGGCCCCCTGGCCGCCCTGCACGACCTGCCGGTGCGCTACCCCACCCGGGTGCCCGCGCTGTTCGGCCTGCCCGAACTGCCGGACAACCTCGCCGAGGGGTACGTCCTCAAACCCGCCGGCGAGTGGCACGAGTCCGGCCCGGCCCGTCCGCTGGTGAAGGTGAAGCAGCAGGCCTTCGCCGAGGACGACCGCTACGACGGCGCCCGCCCGTACCTCCCCCCGCCCCGGGGTGCGGCCGGCGTCCCGGCCTGGCTCCTCGTCCAGGCCTCCGCCCTGCTCACCCCCGCCCGGGCCGCGGCCGCCGTCGGCAAACTGGGGCCCCGTACGGCCGCGGACGCCGTGGCCGAGGAGATCGCGGCGGACGTGGCGGAGGAACTCGCCGAGGCCGTCGGCGGGTTGGAGGCGGACGTGCTGGCCGCACTGCGCCGGGCGCTCGAACCGGGCGCGCGCACGCTGGCGTCCTTCGACGCGCAGGACCGGCGCGGCGCCTGAGCGGGCGGGCCGACGGCGCGCGGCGGGGTCGAGGGCGGGTTCAGGCGGTGTCCAGGAGGCTTCCACGTCCGGTGGGAGGGGCCCATCATGGGCTCCCGGTTCCGGCAGAACCGCCCCGACACCGCCCCGACACCGCCCCGACACCGTTCCGGGGCTGCCCTCAGGAGGCAGAAGAGATGACGATCCCACCGCCCGTCCGGATCCAGGCCGCCGTCGTCCGCGCCGCGTACGCCCTGCCGGAGGGCCTGCGGCGGGCCATCGCGGGCAAGCCGGTGGTCCGCGACGGGCAGACGCTCGCGCTGGACGCGCAGCTGATGCTCAAGCTCCAACGGCTGTCCAAGGCGGCCCTGGTGATGCCGGGCGGGGTCGGGTCGTCGCGGGCCGCGATGGAGCACGCGCGGCACCTGGTGGGCGGGCCGCAGGACCGTGCGGTGGCCGTACGGAGCGTCGGCATCCCGCGGGAGCACGGCGAGCTGGCCGCCACGCTGTACACCCCGGACGGGCTGGCGACGGGCTCCGGCCTGCTGGTCTTCCTGCACGGCGGGGGCTGGGTGGTCGGCAGCCGGGCCAGCCACGACCACGTCGCCCGCTTCCTCGCCCGGCGGGCGCGGGTGCGGGTGCTGTCGGTGGAGTACCGGCTGGCGCCCGAGCACGTGTTCCCGGCGGCGGCCGAGGACGCGCTGGCCGCCCTCGACCACGCCCACGCCGAGGCGGCCGACCTGGGCGCGGACCCGGAGCGGATCGCGGTCGGCGGGGACAGCGCGGGCGGCAACCTGGCGGCCGTCGTCGCCCAGCAGGCCGTCCGGCGGGGCGGGCCCGCCCCGGTGTTCCAGCTGCTGCTCTACCCGGCGACCGACGCCTCGGTCCGGCACCCCTCGCGCGGGCTGTTCGCCGACGGGTTCTTCCTGACCGACGCGGACATGGACTGGTTCGCCGACCGCTACGCGCCCGCGCCCGCCGACCGCACCGACCCGCGGCTGTCGCCGCTGCTCGCCGAGGACCTGACCGGCCTGCCGCCCGCGTACATCGGCACTGCGGGCTTCGACCCGCTGCGCGACGAGGGCGAGGCGTACGCGCGGGCGCTGCGGGAGGCCGGGGTCGCGGTGAGGCTGAGCCGGCAGCCGGACCTCATCCACGGGTACGCCAACTACCTCGGCATCGGGGGCCGCTTCCGGGAGGCGACGGCCGAGGCGGCGGAGGCGCTGCGGCAGGCGATCGGCGAGGCGTAGCGCGTACGGCGCAGCGGCGCGGCCGGCGCAGCGGAGGGTACGGCGAAGGGCGGGACCCCGTGGGCGGGTTCCGCCCTTCGGCGCGCGGCGGGACGCACCCGGGGCGGGCACGGACGGGCAGGGGGCGCGAACCATACGGCCGCGCGCCGGGTCGTTGCCGCACAGGGGGTTCTCGGCGACCGACTCTTATTGTACTGTCCGTCTAATAAGCGGGTGAGCGGGAGCCCGCGGAGACAGGCACCTGGAGGCAGCCATGGCGCTCACCCGGCAGACGGGGCACGGCCACACCGAGGCCGACGACGACGTCTCGAAGCGGCTGCTGGAGTCGGCCGCCACCCTCTCCTACGACCCCTCGACCGAGATCGACTGGGACGCCCCCCTCCCGGAGGACCACTACGGCCTCAACCCGGAGTGGAGCACCCTCTACGGCACCCGGCTGTGGGACGAGATGACCGAGCGCCAGCGGGTCGTGCTCACCCGGCACGAGGTCTGCTCGATCATGAACACCGGCATCTGGTTCGAGATGATCCTCCAGCAGATGGTGCTGCGCGACCAGTACCTCAGGAACCCCGCCGACGCCGCGTTCCAGTTCGCGCTCACCGAGATCGCCGACGAGTGCCGCCACTCGATCATGTTCGCCCGGGCCTGCGCCAAGATGGGCGTCCCCGCCTACCGCCCGCACAAGCTGATCGCCCAGGCCGGCCGCGCCTTCAAGGCGCTCGCCAAGGGCGAACTCTCCTACGGCGGCATCCTGGTGGCCGAAGAGGTGCTCGACGTCATGCAGCGCGACTGGATGCGCGGCGAGAACGTCCTGGAGATCGTCCGCGGCACCTCCCGGATCCACGTGGTCGAGGAGTCCCGGCACATGAAGTTCGCCCGGCAGGAGATCCGCGAGCGGATGCGCCACGCGAGCCCCGCCCGCCGGCGCGCCTCCGCCACCGGCATCGCCGTGGGCGCGTACGTCATCGTCACCAGCATGGTGCACCCGGGCGTCTACAAGGCCGCCGGGCTCGACGTGCAGCGGGCGCTCGCCGAGGTGCGGGCCAGCGAGCACCGCAAGGCGATGATGCGCACCAGCTCCCGGCACCTGATGGCCTTCCTCGCCGAGACCGGACTGCTCACCAGCCGCTCGGCTGCCGTCTACCGCCGGGTGCACATGCTCTGACGGACCGTCGCCACCAAGCCGCCCCATCCCCCACGCGCAGCGAGGACCCCACCCGGCCATGGCCTACGCGATCACCCGGACCTGCTGCAACGACGCCTCGTGCGTGTCCGTCTGCCCGGTCAACTGCATCCACCCGACCCCGGACGAGCCGGAGTTCGGCACCACCGACATGCTGTACATCGACCCGCGGGCCTGCATCGACTGCGGCGCCTGCGCGGACGCCTGCCCGGTGGACGCGGTGTACCCGGTCGACCGGCTGCGCGGGCCCGACACCGTGTTCGGCGACCTCAACCGCGACTGGTTCCGCGACCACCCCAGCGACCACGCCTGGGGCGCGCCCAGCTTCCCGCGCAGCCTGCCGGACGAGCTCGGCGCGCTGCGGATCGCGGTCGTCGGCACCGGCCCCTCCGCCGGGTACACCGCGCAGGAACTGCTGCGCGGCACCAGCGCCGAGATCACCATGATCGACCGGCTGCCGGTCACCGGCGGCCTGCTGCGGCACGGCGTCGCGCCCGACCACCAGTCCACCAAGCGGATCGCGGAGAGCTTCGCGAGCGTCTTCCGCGACCCCCGGCTGCGGATGCACCTCAACGTGGAGATCGGTACGGACCTCACCCACCAGGAGCTCGCCGCGCACCACCACGCGGTGGTGTACGCGGTCGGCGCGGCCGCCGACCGACGGCTCGGCGTCCCCGGCGAGGACCTGCCGGGCAGCCTGCCCGCGACCGCCTTCGTCCGCTGGTACAACGCCGAACCGACCGTGCCCGCCGACGCGGTGGAGCTGTCGGCCCAGCGCGTGGTGGTGATCGGCAACGGCAACGTCGCGGTGGACATCGCCCGCATCCTGCTCACCGACCCCGACCGGCTCGCCGCCACCGACATCGCCGACCACGCCCTGGCCGCGCTGCGCCGCAGCCGGGTCCGGGAGGTCGTGCTGCTCGCCCGGCGCGGGCCCGGACAGGCGGCGTGGACCAGGGCGGAGTTCCTGGCCCTGCGGCAGCTGCCGGGCGTAGAGGTGGTGGTCGAGGACCACCCGGAGGTGCGGGCGGCGATCGAGGCGGCGGTGGCGGAAGCGGGATCGGGGTCCGGTGCGGAGTCGGGCACGGCGGCGGGAGCGGGGCTGCTGGCCGGGCTGCCGCTGGTGCCGTTCGACGGGTCCGCGGAGCCCGGGCCGGGGCGGCGGATCGTGCTGCGGTTCCTGTCGGCGCCGGTCGAACTCTCCGGGGACGGGCGGGTCGAGGCCCTGACCGTCGAGCGGACCACCCCGACGGCGGACGGCCGGGTCGAGGGCACGGGGGCGACGGACGTGCTCCGGGCCGGGCTGGTGGTGCGCTCGATCGGACACCGGGGCGTACCGCTGCCCGGGCTGCCGTTCGACGAGCGGGCCGGGACGGTCGCGCACCGGAACGGGCGGGTCGTCGACCCGGCGACCGGCCGGCCGCTGCCGGGGACGTACGTGGTGGGCTGGGCCAAGCGCGGGCCGTCCGGCGGGATCGGCGCCAACCGGGCCTGCGCGCGGGAGACCGTGGACGCGCTGCTGGACGACGCGGCCGCCCGGGCGCTGCCCGTCCCGGAGGCGGGCCGCAAGGACTTCGAGCGGCTGGTGCGTCACCGGCGGCCGGACGCGGTGGGGCTGCGGGAGCTGCGGGCGGTGGAGCGCGCGGAACGCGAGCGCGGCGAGGCCGAGGGGCGGCCCCGGGTGAAGCTCGCCAGCGTGCCCGAGCTGCTGGCGGCGGGGCGGCGGCGGTAGCGGGAAGGACCCGGGGCCTGGGCGGGAAACCCGGGAGCCTCGCCGGGGAGAACTCACGGGCCGTGCCGGGACAATGGGGAGGGCACGACGTGCGCAGGAAGTCGGGTC
>NZ_JBSHBN010000199.1:0-15975 GCF_053612025.1 Kitasatospora sp. NPDC054768 | reverse complement strand
GAGCCGGGCGCCGGCCGGCTCCGCGCGCGCGGGGGGAGGGGGTCAGGCGGCGGCGTTCTGCCGGCGGGCGCGGACGCTGGTGACCAGCTGGGCGCGGATGCGGGCGGGGACCTCGGGGGCGAAGCGGGCCAGGTAGTGGTTCAGGTGGGTCTCGTCGCCGGCGAGGAAGGGCAGGTCGAAGACCAGGAGCTTGCGCACCGCGAGCAGCGGGACGGGGGCGCGCAGCGGCCTGAAGGTGTGGTTCCACAGGCCGGGTTCCTCGCAGACCGGGTGGAACTGGCCGATCATCAGGCCCTGTTCGACGAACTCGTCCTTGGCCTTGCGCTGGAGCTCGTCCAGCACGGTGGAGTCCTCGCGGTCCAGCTGGGGCATGACCAGCAGGACGGTGAGCAGTTCGCGGTCGGACTCCTCCGTCAGGGCGGCGAGCAACTCGTCGTAGCGGGAGCGCAGTTCGGCGACCAGGCGGGGCAGGTCCCCGTCGGGGGAGCCGTCGGCGACGGCGATGTGGAACAGGCCGCGGCGCAGCGAGGGCTGGGTGTAGGGGCAGACCGGGCCGCTGCGGCCGAGGTCGGGGTGGGCGGTGGTGAGGAAGGCCCGCGCCCAGGCGAGGGTTTCGGCGGCCTCGGGGCGTTCGGCGGCGTGGCCGGCGTCGATCTGTCCGGCGCTGTACAGGCGCAGCGCGGAGGAGCCGGCGGGGGCGGCGGGCAGGGCGGGGGCGGTCATCGGGGCCCCCGCCACACCGGGGCCAGGCGGGGGCCGCCGCCGGGCAGGGCGATGGCCTCGCCGAAGCGGGTGAAGCCGCCGCCGGCGAGCAGGTGGGCCCCGCCGGGGGAGCTGGTCTCGGCGTAGGCGGCCTGGCCGGTGGCGTCGACCTCGGCGAGGAAGGCGTGCAGCAGGGCCCGGCCGGTGCGGGTGCGGCGGGCGTCGGGGTGCACGCCGACGAAGGCGAGGTAGTGGTGGGAGCGGTGGCGCGGGTGGCGCAGGGTCTGCAGGCGGGCGATGGCGGCCAGGCGGCGGGCGGGCCCGTCGTGGCCGGCGGCGTCGATCGCCTCGGCGAGGGCCAGGGCGGCGGCGCCGTCCTTCGGGCCGGGGTCGTCCCAGTGGCCGGGCGGCAGGAACAGCAGCGCCCCCAGCGGCTCGCCGTCCTGCGCGGTGTCGTCACCGGTGGTGGCCCGGTGGGCGACCAGGGCGCCCCGGTGGGCCAGGCACTGTTCGACGTGGACGCGGAAGAAGGCGGGCATCACGCGGGCGCGGTGGCCGGGGTCGGGGAAGGCCCAGAGCATCAGCGCGTCGTCGGCGAAGGCGGCGGCGAGCACGTGGGCGACGGCGTCCTCCTCGCCCGGGCGGGCCGGGCGCACGACGGGCCGTACGGCGGGCCGCAGGGCGGTGCCCGCGGCGGCGGGCAGGGCGGTGGTGGTGGTCAACGGGCACTCTCCTCGAACGAGGGGGCGGACGAAGGGGAAGGCGGGTCAACGGTCACATCGGTCGTATCGGTGGTACCGGGTGCGGCGGTCACCTCGGCCGCACGGGATGCGGCGGCCGCACCGCCCGTACCGGCCGCGTCGGGTGACGGTCGGGTGGCCGCACCGGCCGCGGCGGCCAGGGCGGTGACCCGCGCGTGCAGCGGCTCCACCCACTCCTCCGCCTCCGGCTTGATCAGCACGCTGCGCAGCACCCGGGCCCCGCCCGCGTCCGCGCGCACGCCGGGGTGGCGGCGGGTGAAGTCGGCGGCGTCCACGCGCAGCACGCTCAGGTAGACGGGGTCCCGCTCGTCGGCCATGCCCCGGCGCAGGACGTGCTCGCTGGCGGCGTCGATCGCCGACAGCGCGGGCGCCGGCGTCCCGGGGACGGTGGGGAAGTAGGTGAGGATGTCCAGCTGCGGCCACTGATGCAGCGTCAACTCCTCGCTGGCGTCGATCAGTTCGGCCCAGGTCAGGGCGGCGCGCCGGCTCGCGGCCAGCCCCGCGCCCAGGCCCTCGGGGGTGAGCGGCAGCAGCTGCAGGGTCAGCCACAGCGCGGCGGCCGAGGCCCCGGCGCGCGAGCACTCCAGGCTGATCTCGCCCAGGTGCAGTTCGGCGTCGGTGAAGTAGGTGTACGGGGAGTCGTGGGCGAAGTGCCGCCCGATGCCGGGGTCGGCGAACAGCACCGCCCCGCAGCCGTAGGGCTGCAGGCCGTGCTTGTGCGGGTCGACGGTCACCGAGTCGCAGCCGGCGACGGCCCGCCACGGCGCGGTGTCCACCCCGAGCGAGGCCGCGAGCGCGTCGTCGGCGGCCAGCAGCGCGAAGAACCCGCCGTAGGCGGCGTCCACGTGCACCCGCGCCCCGTAGCGGCGGGCCAGCGGGAGGATCTCGTGCACCGGGTCGACGGCGCCGGGCCCGGTGGTGCCGCAGGTGACCACCACCGTGCCCACCCGCCCGGTGCGCAGCAGTTCCTCCAGCGCGCCGACGTCCATCCGGCCCTCGGCGTCGGCCGCCACCGCGTGGCTCTCGACGCCCAGGACGTGGCACATCCGGCTGTGGGTGTAGTGGGCCTGGGCGCTGTGGGCGACGCCGAGGCCGGGGTGGCTCTGGCGCGCCACGTACAGCGCCTCCAGGTTGGCGATGGTGCCGCTGCTGGTCAGGTGGCCCACGTGCGCGGGCAGCGCGAACATGGCGGCGAGCTGCGCGACGCACTCGCGTTCCATGTCGTTGGTGGCCGGCCCGCCCTCGTAGGCGTGGTTGTTGGGGTTGAAGCGCATCGCCGTCAGGTAGCCCACCACCGCCGCCGGGTGCGGGGGCTTGACCATCTGCCCGGCGTAACGCGGGTGGAAGAACGGGTAGTTGTGCTCCAGGCGCTTGGCGAAGCGCTCGAACGCGGCGGCGAAGTCCGCCTCGTCCACCAGGTGCGAGGGGTGCGGCCGCAGCGGCCCGAACCGCTCGCCCCACCGCTCGGCCACCTCGGCCGCCCTCGGCAGCCAGTACCGCAGGTCCACGCTCCGGCCCTTCCCCTTCGAGTCCTTCGACAGACGGGGGCCGGCGCGCGGGTGAGCAGCACGCCGGGCCCCCGGCGAGTACGAGCGTTCACCGCGAGCCGAGTCCTTGAGCGTTCCTCGACCGCGTCCGCAGCCACGGTGGCGGCGCCGCGCAAGGCGCCCGCAACACCCGCAGCTCACCCACCGCGGCGCCCACCGGCCCCGCCCGCACCGCCCCCCACCGGCCCGAAGGGCGCCGCCCGCGGCCCCAGCCGGACCCCAGCGGGGCACGAGCGGACGCTGCTGCAATCACCCCCGGACAAGGCCGCCCCCACCCGGGAGAGGCCGGGGGAGCCCACCCGGGAGGAGAGACGCGATGGTGACCAGACGCAGGATGATCGGCGCCGCCCTGGCGGCCGGGGGAGGAGTCCTGCTCGTGCGCACCACCCAGCACCCGGCCGCCTCCGCCGCCGCTTCCTCCGCCTCCGCCGCCGCGCAGGACGCGGGGCACGCCCACCCGGCGGGCGCCACCGCCCCCGACCCGGGCCCCGACGCCGGCCCCGCGCTCGCCCCGAAGTTCACCACCGCCCTGCCGCTGCCCCCGGTGCTCAGCCCCGTCTCCACCGACGGCGGCGCCGACACCTACGCGGTGACCATGCTGCGCTCCTTCGCCCGCATCCTGCCCGGGCACCGCACCGACGTCCTCACCTACAACGGCGCCTTCCCCGGGCCCGTCATCCGCGCCCGCTCCGGACGGCCGGTGATCGTGCGCCAGACCAACCTGCTGGACGACCCGGTCTCCGTCCACCTGCACGGCTCCTCCGTCCCCGTCGACAGCGACGGCGGCCCGATGAACCTGCTGAACGCCGGCGCCACCCGCACCTGCACCTACCCCAACGACCAGCCCCACGCGAGCCTGTGGTTCCACGACCACGCCCACCACCTGGAGTCCGAGCACGTCTACCGGGGACTGGCCGGCACCTACCTGCTCACCGACGCCACCGAGGCCGCCCTGCCACTGCCCTCGGGCCGCTACGACCTGCCCATCGCGCTGCGCGACGCCCGCTTCGACGCCTCCGGCAACCTCGTCTACCGCATGGACGACGCCGCCGGACGCGCCACCATCCTCGCCAACGGCCGCCCCTGGCCCAAGGTCGACGTCGCCGCCCGCCGCTACCGCATCCGCCTGCTCAACTCCTCCAACCTGCGCTTCTTCTCCCTGCGCCTGGCCGACGGCGGCCCCATCACCTGGATCGGCTCCGACGGCGGCCTGCTGGAACGCCCCCACACCACCGACACCGTCGACCTCTCGCCCGGCGAGCGCGCCGACGTCGTCATCGACTTCTCCCGCTACCGCCCCGGCACGAGCGTCGTGCTCACCAACTCCATGCCGCCGGGCCCCGCCGAACACATCGGCCAGGTCCTGCGCTTCGACGTCGGCCGCCCCGCCCCCGACCCCTCCGCCGTCCCCGACCGGCTGCGCACCCTGCCGCCGCCGGGACCGGTGGCCCGCGAGCGCACCGTCGTGCTCAAGGTCGAGGAGGGCGGCGCCGGCGCCGCCCCGCGCGGCCTGATCGACGGCAAGGTGTACGACCCGGCCCGGGTGGACGCCGCCGTCGCCTTCGGCACCTCGGAGATCTGGACCGTCCACAACGCCAACACCGACATCCCGCACAACTTCCACCTGCACCTGGTGCAGTTCCGCGTCCTCCAGCGCAACGGCAGGGCCCCCGGCCCCGAGGAGTCGGGCCTCAAGGACACCGTGCGCCTGATGCCCGGCGAGAGCGTGCGCCTGCAGGCCACCTTCGACTCCTACCGCGGCCGCTACCCCTACCACTGCCACCTGCTGGACCACTCCGCGATGGGCATGATGGCCCAGATGGAGATCACCTGAGCACCCGAGAGCCCGATCACCCGGCCACCCTGCCACCCGGCCACCCGGCCCCCGCCGGGCCGCCCGCCGTGACGCGGGCGGCCCGAGGGCGCGTCAGGACGCGTGGATGCCCTGCCCCGGGGTGAGGATCCCCGCCGGGTCCCAGCGCCGCTTGGCCGCCACCACCCGCTCCCACAGCCCCCCGTAGTGGCGCTGCCAGTCCGCGCGCGTCATCCCCGGCACCGCCCCGATCAGGTACCGCTTGCCGCCCAGCTCCACCGCCAGGTCGTACAGCACCCGGTTGCGCTCCAGCATCGCCGCCGTGTCCGACCCCGGCCCCGGGAAGGCCAGCAGGTCGAAGTGCCAGCCCACCTCCTCCCGCCCCGGCAGCACCGCCAGCGGCGCCTTCACCTTCGAGCGCAGGTACGGGTAGAACAGCAGCAGCCCCGCCCCCAGGTCGGCGGCGGTCAGCACCTCGGCGGCCCGCGCCATGAACGCCCGCGCCGTGGACGCCGGCAGGAACACGCTCAGCCACGGCTTGGGCAGCGCCCAGAACCCGGCCGCCCGCAGGTACCCCGAGAAGCCGTCCACCCGGTAGGCGTACTCCCGCCAGCTCTGCTCCACCACCTCCGTCTCCACCGGCGCCAGCCCCGCCAGCAGCGCCGCCCGGTCCACCGCCTGCCCGGCGTCCGCGAACGCCACCAGCTCCGCCTTGTAGCGCCAGCGCGAACCGTCCGCGCTGCGCACCACGTCGCCGACCTGGAAGTCGAAGCGGCGCCGGGCCAGCACCTTCTCCTGGTCGGCGAGGTAGGCGTCCAGGTCGTCGTAGTACAGCGAGAAGACGTGGGCGCGCTCGGGCACCCGCACCAGGGCGAGGGTGACGCGCACGATGACGCCGACCTGGCCGCCGCCGGCCAGCACCGCCTCGAACAGCTCGCGGTTGCGGGTGGGGGAGGCGGTGACCAGCTCGCCGGTGCCGGTCACCACGTCCAGCTCCAGCACGTTGTCGACCTGCATGCCGTGGCGCTGCACGCCGCCGCCGATGCCGCCGACGCTCAGCGTGCCGCCCACCGACAGGTGCAGGTAGTCGGTGAGCACCGGCGGCACCCAGCCCGCGGCCAGGCCCGCCTCGGTGACCTGCGCCCAGGTCGCCCCGGCCTCGACCACGGCGCGCCCCGGGCGCACCGAGACGACCTTCGACAGGCCGCGGGCGTCGATGGCGACGCCGCCGCGGGGGTTGGCCTGGCCGTAGCTGGAGTGCGACTCCAGTGCGGCCTCGCCGAGCTGCGCGAGGTCCCCGCTCTGCCCGTTGACGGCCACCGGGATGCGGTGGCGGCGGGCGAAGGCGACCAGCTGCTGCACGTCGCGCACCGAGCCGGGGCGCAGCACCGCCCGGGGCGCGGCGGTGACGAGGTGTCCGAAGTCGCCGGAGAAGCGCTCCAGGCCCTCGCCCCGCAGGGTCACCGTGCCGTCCAGGGCGGGCAGCCGGGCGATGTCGGCGCCGGTGTCGGCGCCGGTGTCCGCGTCGGCCTCGGTGGCCCAGGCGGCGGTGGCGGTGTTCCAGCCGATGACGGCGGTGACGGCCCCGGCGCCGGCCGAGGTGAGGAGGGCGCGGCGCGACAGTCCTGACCTGCTCATATCAGAATTTCTCCGATCAGTCGTCAAATAGGGATTGTTGTATCGCAACTATCGGGTGATCACCTACTGGCGTGCACCGGTGATCTGCTGCTCGATGCGCCGCAGCTCGGCCATCGGGTACTCCCACATCCGCACCTGATGGGCGGGGGCGTGGGCGGGGACGTGCGCGCACGCCGCCCGCGCCTCGTCCAGCAGCGCCCGCCGCGCCTCGGGCAGGTGGGCCACCCGCGGCCCCTCGGCGGCCTCCCGCAGTACGAACGCCAGCTTGTAGGCGTGGGCGGCCGGGCTGACGGCGAACAGCGCCCGGTACACCCACAGGCCCTCCTCGCCGCGCAGGATCCGCTCGTTGTGGCTCAGCAGCCGCACCCGGGCCTTCAGCACCATGTCCTCGTGCACGCTCATCGCGCCCGTCCCCCTTCGTCGTTCGTGTGGTCCCCCCGTCCGCCCGCCGCCCCTGTGCGGGGGCAGCACGCCGTGCGCGCCGGCCGCCCTGGAAAGGACGGTCGGCGCGGGACACGGAAGGGGATGCGCACGAGTCTGCGGGCGCGCACCGACGCGCGGCAAGGCGGAAGAAGGGTGGGCTGCGTCCTACCGAACCCTTGCCCGACCTGGCAGGATGGGGGTCGGCACCCTCCCGGCCGGGTGCCGCGGGGCCGAACTTTCGAGCCCGAACTCCCGGGCCCGGGTTCCCGAGCCCGAGCCCGAGCCCGCTCCCGAGGCGGAGTCGCGGAGGCGGGGGAGGCGGGCCGTGACCCACGTGCAACCGAGCTCCGGCAACTGCCCGACTAGACCGCGGGGACCATCCCGAGCAGCTCGCCCAGGCGGCGGACCGTGGCGGGCGACTCGCGGTGCAGGCCGGCGACGTCGAGGCCCTCGTCTCCCAGGATCATCAGCAGCGCCTGCTCCCCGATCGCCAGCACCACGACGTAGCCGCTGTTGCAGCGGGTGACCACGTCGCGCAGGCCGCCCACGCCGACCTCGGCCGCGGTGCGCCGGCCGAGGCCGAGCATGGCGGCCGACAGGGCGGCGGCCGACTCGGGGTGGACGGCGGCCGTGTCGGCGGCCACCAACAGGCCGTCGGTGGTGGAGATGACACTCTCCGAGATGCCCATGACCCGGTCGCGGAGGGACTTCAACTCGTCGACCAGCACGGCGGTCGGTGTCTGGCTGCTCATGGTGCGCTCTTCTCGCTCTGCTCGGTCGTCTCGGTACACGCGGTGTGCTCGGCGCGGTGTGCGTTCGGTGGACCGTCGGGAGCGGCCGCCGCTCCCTCGGATCGGGCGGGCAGGCCGCCGGGGCCGCCCGCGCCGCGTCCGCCGCGGACGCGGCGCGGCAGCGGCCCGGTGCCGGCCGGCGGCGGTTCACCCGTCGGCCTGCGCGGGGCCACGCTCGGTGCCAGGGGAGTCGGGTGCGCCGGTTCCCGGTGGAGCAGGTGCCGGGCGTCCATCCGTACGACGTCGAGGAGCACCGCGAACACGCCGCGTCCCAGGGCGAAGCCGAGGTCGCGCGCGGTGCGGCGGCCGGTGGCGGCGGCCAGGATCTCCCGGTGGCGGACCGGGATCCGCAGCGCGCCGGACTCGGCCCGGGCGGCAGGACGGATCCGGATGCGGGCCAGTTCGCCGGGCGGTCCCCAGAGGCGGGTCAGCAGGGCCGTCCGCCGGGCGGTCTCCTCGAAGAGCCGCTCCGGCTCGATGCCCGGGCGCAGCGCGATCCTGGCAGGCGGCGCCGCCTCGGCCGTCTCCCAACTGCCGGGCGGGCTCAGCACCAGGGCGAAGGCCCCGTCGAAGGCGGCGGCGGCGCAGACGGCTTCGAGCTCGGCGGCGCCGATCGACCCCTGAGCCACCAGGGCCGCGCCGAGGTCGCCGCCCCAGGTCGGGGCGGCGTCGGCCGGCCGGCCGGCGGACGCGGCCGTCTCGGCGGACGCCCACTCCTCCTCGCCGACGCGCCGGGACTTCAGCAGCAGGGTCTCGGCGGTCGGGGCCCCGGGGGTCTCGATCGCGGCGACCAGACCCTGCTCCAGGTGGATCGTGCCGCCCGGTGCGCCGGAGACGGTGACCGAGCCGGTGAACTCCGTCCGGCGCAGCGCGAGCAGCAGCGCGGGCACGTTGCGCGCGGTGGGCGGAGCCGGCGTCGTGGGAGCTGCGGGCACGCCGGGCGGCGCCGTGTCGTAGGACGGGTCGGTCATGCCAGCAAGTCCTGCGCGCGGTCGGCGGTCTGGCGGACGGCCAGCGCCAGGTTGGTCCGTTCCCGGTCCAGCACGGTGGCCAGCAGCAGGGGGTCGCCCTTCCGGGACACCACCTGGACGACCTGGTGATGGCGGGTGCTGGTGACCACCAGGCTCTCCAACTCGCTCTCCGCCCCTGCCTCGTACAGCCGCTCGCCGATCAGGTTGGTCAGCTCGGCGAGTTCGGCCCCGGTCCCGAGCAGCCGGTGGTCCCCGGCGGACTGGTAGCTGAGACCTGTGACGGCGTCGACGAGCGCGGCACCGACCACTCCGGGGGAGCCGAGCACATCGGAGAGGGAAGCTTCGAGTGCGCGCACCAGTACCCCTTCACGTTCTGAACCCCCGGTAGCGTACTTTATTCCATCATTTTCACGAGGTGACCACAACCGGTGACTTCTTGCTACTTTGTTCCTGCACACGGGAGTTCCGCCCGGAAGTCACGCAAAGGACGAACAGCGCATGAACATTGACGACGCACTCAAGGACGCGATGGCCATCGAGGGGGCCATCGGAGTGGCCGTGGCCGACTACGAGAGCGGTATGTCGCTCGGGTTCCTCGGCGGGGGGCAGCAACTCGACCTGGAGATTGCGGCCGCCGCCAACACCGAGGTCGTTCGTGCGAAGATACGCGCCCTGGCCGCGCTGTCGATCGACGATGTCATCGAGGACGTCCTGATCACCCTCGGCACCCAGTACCACCTGATCCGCCCGCTGACCCGCGGTCACGGCTCGCTCTTCCTCTACCTGGCGCTGGACCGCTCGCGCGCCAACCTTGCGCTCGCCCGGCACGGTCTCAAGCGCATCGAGGCCGCTCTCGACGTCTAGCCGAGGCCGGGCCGGCGGCCCGTGTCCGCGCCCCGTCCGGAATGCCCGCCCGGAAGCCCTGCCCGAAGGACTGTCCGGAAGGCCCCGCGCGGGCCGCGTGTCGCGCGTGGAATTCCGGGCGGAGCGAATGCGGGGCGTGACGAACCGGCTACGGAGATCCGTCCGCGGGAATCGGGCCGCGAAATATCACGGGTGTACGCCGACCACGGAGATGCGTGACTTTCCGATGACTGGGCGTCATATTCGCCCCGGCTGTTCCGGCCGGCGACGGGGCGCCGGAATACCGTGGTCGAACCGCCGGAGCGCCGGTGTTTCGGCGGTGCCGCGGAATCGGCCCGACCACGCCGCGCGCGGCACGAAGGAGCGCCCCCGAGCCGCCTTGACCGAACGGCGTTGGGTCTAGCCTGGGCCGCATGTTCGTACTTGAGCTGACGTACACCGCCGACGTGGAGTCGATCGACGCCGTGCTGCCCCGGCACATCGAGTGGCTCCGGGAGCACTACGCGGCGGGCACCTTCCTCGCCTCGGGGCGCAAGGTGCCGCGCGACGGCGGGGTGATCCTCGCGGTGGGACCGGACCGGGCCGGCATCGAGGCACTGGTGGCCACCGACCCGTTCGTGCGGGCCGGGTTGACCGAGTACCGGGTGACGGAGTTCCTCGCCACCACCACCGCCGAGGAGTTGGCGGCCCACCGCCAGCAACTGCCCGCCTGAGCCCTGCCGCCCCGCCCGTCCCCGTCCGTCCGTGGTGCCCCGGGCCGTTCGCGCGGTTCGGGGCACGGTCGCGTTCTGGCTACGATCGGTGAGCGCGGAGCGACGACGTATCGCGAGTACCGACTTTCGGCGGGAGAAGACGGATGGCACACGCACGGGCCGGGCAGCCGGCGCAGCCCGGTGACCTGGTGGACGTGGCGCGGCTGGTGACGGCGTACTACGCGCTGAACCCGGACCCGCAGGAGCCCGGGCAGCGGGTGGCGTTCGGGACCTCGGGACACCGGGGCTCGTCGCTGGACGCGGCCTTCAACGAGGACCACATCGCCGCGACCACGCAGGCGATCTGCGAGTACCGGGCCGAACAGGGCGTCGCGGGCCCGCTGTTCCTGGGCGCCGACACCCACGCCCTGTCCGAGCCCGCCAGGGCCACCGCCCTGGAGGTCCTGGCCGCCAACGGCGTTCAGGTGCTGATCGACGCCGCCGACGGCTACACCCCCACCCCGGCGGTCTCCCACGCGATCCTCGCCCACAACCGGCGCAGCCCCCGCGCGCTGGCCGACGGCATCGTGGTCACCCCCTCGCACAACCCGCCGCGCGACGGCGGCTTCAAGTACAACCCGCCCAGCGGCGGCCCGGCCGGCTCCCAGGCCACCGGCTGGATCCAGGACCGCGCCAACGAGCTGATCCGCGAGGGCCTGCGCGGCGTCAAGAAGGTCCCCTACGCGCGGGCGCTGGCCGCCGCCACCACCGGGCGCCACGACTACCTCACCGCCTACGTCGAGGACCTGCCCTCCGTCCTGGACCTGGACGCGGTGCGCGACGCGGGCCTGCGCATCGGCGCCGACCCGCTCGGCGGGGCCTCGGTGGCCTACTGGGCGCGCATCGCCGAGACCCACCGCCTGGACCTGACCGTCGTCAACCCGGTGACCGACCCGACCTGGCGGTTCATGACGCTCGACTGGGACGGCAGGATCCGCATGGACTGCTCCTCCCCGGCCGCGATGGCCTCCCTCATCGGCCGCAAGGACGAGTACGCCATCGCCACCGGCAACGACGCCGACGCCGACCGCCACGGCATCGTCACCCCCGACGGCGGCCTGATGAACCCCAACCACTACCTCGCGGTGGCCGTCGACTACCTCTACCGCCACCGCGCCGACTGGCCCGGCGACGCCGGCGTCGGCAAGACCCTGGTCTCCTCCTCCATGCTCGACCGCGTCGCCGCCGACCTCGGCCGCACCCTGGTGGAGGTCCCGGTCGGCTTCAAGTGGTTCGTCGACGGCCTGCTGGAGGGCTCGATCGGCTTCGGCGGCGAGGAGAGCGCCGGCGCCTCCTTCCTGCGCCGCGACGGCGGGGTGTGGACCACCGACAAGGACGGCATCCTGCTCGCCCTGCTGGCCTCCGAGATCACCGCCGTCACCGGCGCCACCCCCAGCGCCCACTACCGCGAACTGACCGAGCGCCACGGCGCACCCTCCTACGCCCGCGTGGACGCCCCCGCCGACCGCGAACAGAAGGCCCGCCTGGCCCGCCTGTCCCCCGAACGGGTCGGCGCCGGCGAGATCGCCGGCGAGAAGATCACCGCCGTCCTCGCCAAGGCCCCCGGCAACGGCGCCCTGATCGGCGGCATCAAGGTCTGCACCGAGAACGCCTGGTTCGCCGCCCGCCCCTCGGGCACCGAGGACGTCTACAAGATCTACGCCGAGTCCTTCCACGGCGACGAACACCTCGCCCGGGTCCAGGACGAGGCCCGCGCCCTGGTCGGCGAGGTCCTGCGGGGCTGACCCCCCCCGCACCGGGCGGCCCCGGCCCGGCACGTTCCGCCGGACCGGGGCACCCCCGCACCTCCCGGGCGCGCCTGCCGGGCGCACCTCCTGGGCGCGCCTGCCGGGCCCGCCGGCTGCCGCCCGCTCAGACGCCCGCCGGCTGCGCCCGCTCCGGGCCCGGAGCGGGCCGGCGCTCGTCGCGCGTGGTCGCCGCCGCCACCGCGCACGCCACCAGCGCCAGCACCGCCGCCGCGAACGGGAACCACCGCCCGCCCAGCACCGCGATCGCCGCCGACCCCGCCGCACCCCCCGCCGCCGTCCCCAGGTACAGCGCACTGCTGTTCAACGAGATCAGCAGCGGCGCGTTCACCGGATCGATCGACGCCAGCCGGTGCGGCAGCGCCACCGACACCGCCCACCCCGCCAGCGGCACCACCACCGCGTACCCCAGCGCCCCCGGCATGCTGCGCCCCAGCCACGGCAGCGCGGCGAACGCGAGCGCGGCCACCGCCGAGCCGGCCAGCAGCACCCGCCGCACCCCGATCCGGTCCACCAGGCGCCCGCCCAGCCAGCTGCCGGCCACCGACATCACGCCGCTGGTCAGCAGGATCAGGCTCAGCCGGTCGGCGTCGCCGCCGGTGGCGCCGGACATCGCGGTGGACAGGAAGATGTAGACGCTCTGGAAGGCGAGGAAGAACACCAGCGTGGTGGCCGCGGCGCCCAGCACCCGGCGCCGGCCCAGCGGCGCCAGGCGCGCCTTGAGGGTGGGGGCGGCGGTGGGGGCGGGCAGGTCGCGCAGCAGGAGGGCGAGGCCCGCGAGGGCGGCCAGGCCCAGCGCGGTGACCAGCCACATCGTCATCCGCCAGTCGGCGCGTCCCACCCAGGTGCCCAGCGGCACGCCGAGCGCGGTGGCCACCGTCATCCCGCCGAGCACGGTCGCCAGCGCCCGTCCGCGCCGCTCGGGGGCGACCAGGGTGGTGGCCACCGCGTTGGCGGTGGGCGTGTAGAGGGCGGCGCCGGCCGCGGCCAGGACGCGGGTGGCCAGCAGCAGCCCGTAGGTGGGGGCGAGCGCGCTGAGCGCGTTGGCCGCGCTGAACACCGCGAGCGCGGTCAGCAGCAGGCGCCGGCGCGGCCAGCGGGCGGTGAGCGTGGCCAGCACCGGGGCCAGCAGCGCGTAGCCGAGCGCGAAGACGGTGACCAGCTGGCCGGCGGCCGGCACCGACACCCCCAGGTCGGCGGAGATCGGGCCGAGGATGCCGGCGAAGACCATCGAGTCGGTGCCCATGGCGAAGGTGCCGAGGGCGAGCAGGAGCAGACGTACGGGCACGGCAGGGCCCCCCGGGGCGCAAGGAAAACCAATTGTTGGATGGACATGCAACTGTTTGATGCTCGTCAAACACTCGGGGATGGGTGGATGATTGTCAAACCATCCGTTTCCCCCGCGGTTCCCCGCGGCCCCCGAGGAGCGTGCGCCATGAGCGACGACGAGCGGCTTCCCCAGCCCGCCACCGCCGACATCGACCTCGTCACGGTCCTGCACGCCCTCGGCGACCCCGTGCGCATGACCCTGCTGCTCAGCTACGCCGACGACGCCGAGCACTCCTGCGACCCCCGCGACCTGGGCCTGGACCACCTCCACAAGTCGACCGTCTCCCACCACATGCGGGTGCTGCGCGAGGCCGGCGTCACCACCACCCGCGTCGCCGGCCGCAACCGCTTCGTCAGCCTGCGCCGCGCCGACCTCGACGCCCGCTTCCCCGGCCTGCTCGACGCGCTCCTGGCGGGCCAGGCAACTCCCGTACGGTAGACCCGGGTTGGCCCCTAGGGGATGGAGCGCCGCGGCTGCCGCCGCAGGCGTAGGCCTGCGGACGTAAGGCCCCCCGGGCGGCTCCTGCCGCGGGCGGACGCGCCCGGGCGGGCCGGGTCGGCACGGTGGACGCGCACCCCGCCCACCGGCGCGCACCGCCCACCGGCGCACCCCGCCGTCGTGCCGCCGCCCGACCCGCCGCAGGAGCCACGCCCATGACCGCATCCCAGCCCGAGCGCCCGTCCGACCGTCCGTTCTCCCGTCCGTTCTCCCGTCCGTCCGAGCGCCCGCTCGACCGTCCGCTCAGCCGCCGCGGTGTCCTCGGGGCGCTCGCCCTGGGCGCCGCCACCGCCACCGCCGCCGTCGCCGGTGCCGGGCCCGCGCGTGCCGACAGCGCGCCGGGCGGTGCCGCACCGGGCGGCACGGCGTCGGGGGGTGCCGCGGGGGAGCCCCGCCTGTGCCTGCCGGCGCCCACCGGCCCCCACCCCGTCGGCACCGCCCTGCTGTACCTGACCGACGCCACCCGCACCGACGCCTGGGCCCCCGTGCCGCGCCCGCGCGAACTGCGCGCCCGCCTCTGGTACCCGGCCGCGCCCGGCGCCCGGGGCCCGTACGCGCCGTGGATGAACCCTGCCGAGACCGCCCACCTGCAGGCCGCCTACTTCGCCGTCCCCGACGCCCGCCTCACCTGGCCCACCACCCACGCCCGCCCGGACGTGCCCGCCGACCGCGGCCGCCGCCACCCCGTGGTCCTCAACTCCCACGGCTCCGGCGCCGACAGCGCCTTCAACACCGCCCTCGCCGAGGAACTCGCCTCCCACGGCCACGTCGTCGCCGCCGTCGACCACACCTACGACGCCGGCGAGGTCGAATTCCCCGGCCACCGCCTCGAAGTGCGCGACAAGGCCCGCGTCCAGGCGATGACCGACGCCGAGATCGTCGCCTACCGCGCCGCCGACGCCCGCTGCCTGCTCGACCGCCTCGAAAGCGGCCCGCTGCCCGCCGGCCTCCACACCGCCCTCGACCTCGACGCCGTCGGCATGTTCGGCCACTCCATGGGCGGCGCCACCACCGCCCAGGCCCTGCACGACGACCCGCGCATCCGCGCCGGCGCCGTCCTGGACGGCCCCCTGTTCGGCACCAGCGCCACCGCCGACCAGGACCGCCCCCTGCTGCTGATGGCCTCCACCTGGGACAGCCCCGCCCGCGACGCCATGTGGGACACCCTGTGGCCGCACCTGACCGGCTGGCGCCGCCGCCTGACCCTCACCCGCTCAGGACACCTGTCCTACTGCGACCTCCAACTCCTCGTCCCCCAGGGCCAGAGCGTCTTCTCCTGGCCCGCCGACCAGCTGGAACACTTCCTCGGCACCGGCGACCCCCAGCGCGCCGTCGCCGCCCAACGCGCCTACCTCACCGCCTACTTCGGCCTCCACCTGCGCGCCGTCCCCGCCCCCCTGCTCGACGCCCCCTCGCCCCGCTGGCCCGAGATCCGCTTCGACGCCTGATCCCCCTGTTCTGCTGCTCTGCCGCTCCGACGCCTCGGCCGACCGCGCGCTTCACCAGCTCGGCGATCCGCTCCTCCACCTCGGCCGTCACCTCCGTCAGCGCGAAGTACGACCGGCCACATCGGCCCCTCGTCCAGCTGCGCCTCGTCGCTGAAACCCGGCGTGGCGTAGCGGGACTTGAACTTCTCCGCGCTCTGGAAGAAGCACACCACCCTGCCCTCCAGCGCGTAGGCGGGCATCCCGTACCAGAGCCTGGGCGCGAGTGCGGGAGCGGCGGCGGTGACCACCTCGTGCACCCGTTCGGCCGGTACCCGGTCGCCCTGCGGCATCTCCGTGATCTTCGCGAGCACGTCCCGCGGCGCCTCGGCCGCCTTCTCCGTCTGCGAGGCCCGGCGCGCGGCCGTCTTCAGTTCCTGCGCGTGGTCCTTCATCGCGGCCCGCTCCTCGGCGGAGAACCCCTCGTGCTGTCGTGCGATCTCGGGAGGGACCTTGGCGCCCGCCTCCGACACGGCGGAGGGTCCGTCAGATACCGGTGCCGGTGCCGGCAGGTGGTGTGCGCACGACGAAGCGGCGGGGGGGGGGGGGCCGGGGGGGGGGGCGCCCCCCCCCCCCCCGCGCCCCCCGCGGGGGGGGGGGGGCGGGGGGGTGGGGTATAAAACAAAAAAACGGGC
>NZ_JBSHBN010000198.1:0-16101 GCF_053612025.1 Kitasatospora sp. NPDC054768 | reverse complement strand
GGGCCCAGCTGAACGAGTCGCCGCAGGCGCAGGAGCCGGTGGCGTTCGGGTTGTCGATGGTGAAGCCCTGCTTCTCGATGGTGTCGACGAAGTCGACGGTGGCGCCGCCCAGGTACGGGGCGCTCATCCGGTCGGTGACGACCTTGACACCGTCGAAGTCCTTGATCACGTCGCCGTCGAGCGAGCGCTCGTCGAAGAACAGCTGGTAACGCAGGCCGGAGCAGCCACCGGGCTGGACGGCGACGCGCAGCGCGAGGTCCTCGCGGCCCTCCTGCTCCAGCAGGGCCTTGACCTTGCCCGCGGCGGCATCGGTGAGGAGGATGCCACTCTCGACGGTGGTCTCGTCCTGGACGGTCATCTGCTTTCTCCCGGTCTTGACGACGGTCTGCCGCCAGTGCCAACCAACGGCCGTCCGGTTTCATTTCCCGGACGGCGATTGATTTCTGCGGCCTGTTCGCGACCGAATATCCGTGGGCCGGGTGTGCCACCCGCGTCCCCTACGCTCCCCATGCTCGCACACCCCCGCGGGACGGGTCACCGCGCGAGGTGCGGATCCGGGCGAACCGGCCCCGCGGCGGGCCGCCGGACGCCAGGATGGTTCGCATGATCCTTCGCCCGGTCAGGGACACCGCCGCGGACGCGGAGGCCGTCCAGGAGCTCGCCGACGCCGCGTTCGCCGACGCCTCCCCGGCCGCGGCGGCGCCGGGGCCGACGCCGCTGCGGCTGGCCCGGACCAGACACCTGGCGCGCACCGATCCCGGCGGCTGCTGGCTGGCGGAGAGTGCCGGCGAGCCGGTCGGGGCGGTGCTGTCGATCCGCCGGGAGGGCCTGTGGGCGCCGTCGCTGTACGCCGTCCGGCCGTCCGCGCAGGGCAGGGGCGTCGGGCGGCTGCTGCTGGAACGGGCGGCGGCGCACTCCCGGGGCTGTCTGCGCGGGATGGTCTGCGCGGCGGACTCCCCGGCGGCGGCCCGCCGCTACCGGCTGGCCGGCTTCACCCTGCACCCGGCGATGCGGCTGGCCGGGCGGGTGGACCGGGAGGGGCTGCTCGACCCGGGGGACATCCCGGTGCACCGCGGCAACGCCACTCACCTGCACCTGCTGGACTCGGTGG
The DNA here is from genome assembly GCF_053612025.1 of Kitasatospora sp. NPDC054768. Lineage (NCBI taxonomy): Bacteria > Bacillati > Actinomycetota > Actinomycetes > Kitasatosporales > Streptomycetaceae > Kitasatospora > Kitasatospora sp. NPDC054768. Next base: position 14,990 of record NZ_JBSHBN010000198.1, on the reverse strand, counting down.
ACCGGCGGCTGCGCGGGTCCGCGCACGGGCCGGACCACGAGCTGATGCTGGGCCACTTCGAGGAGCTGCTGATCGCCGACGCGCTGGCCGGCAGCGGCTACTGCTACCGGGACGGCGGCGTGGTGCGGCTGCTCGCGGCCACCAGCAAGCGGATCGCCGCCCGGCTGCTGCGCGAGGCGCTGTCCCGGGTGCCGGAGGGGACCGAGGCGCGGGTGGAGCACCTGACCGCGGAGCAGGAGTGGGCGCTGGACGTCGGGCTGGAGGTCGGGCTGACGCCGCGGGCCGGAGGCTTCGTCGGGGTCCGCGGGATGCGGCCGCCGACGCCGTACCTGCCGAGCGGGGCGTTCCTGTAGGGCGCGGGCACGCGTACGGCCCCGCCGGGACTGCCGACGGGGCCGTGACGGGAGCGGGCTCAGACCATGGTGTCCAGGATCTCCCGGACCGTCTCCATGGTGGTGCCCGGGTGCAGGAAGGCGAACCGGGCGACCGTCTCGCCGTCCCAGCCGGTGGGGGTGACGAAGCCGATCTGGTCCGCGAGCAGCTGCTGCGACCAGCGGTAGTAGTCGTCGTTGGTCCAGCCCTTGCGCTTGAAGCAGACCGCCGAGAGCTGCGGGTCGAACAGCAGCTCCAGGTGCTCGGTCTCGCGGATCAGCTGCGCGGTCTCGCGGGCCAGGGTGAGGCCGGCCTCGATGGCGTCGGTGTAGGCCTGGACGCCGTGCACGGCCAGCGAGAACCAGAGCGGCAGGCCGCGGGCGCGCCGGGTCAGGTGGTAGGCGTAGTCGGTGGGGTTCCACTCGTCGCCCTCGGTGTGCAGGACGTCCAGGTAGGAGGCGTCCTGGGTGTGCACGGCGCGGGCGAGCTGCGGGTTGCGGTAGATCAGCGCGGCGCAGTCGAACGGGGCGAACAGCCACTTGTGCGGGTCGACCACGAAGGAGTCGGCGTGCTCGATGCCCTCGTAGCGCTCCCGCACCGAGGGGGCGAACAGGCCCGCGCCGCCGTAGGCGCCGTCCACGTGGAACCACAGGTCGCGCTCGCGGGCGACCTCGGCCAGGCCCTTGAGGTCGTCGACGATGCCCTCGTTGGTGGTGCCGGCGGTGCCGACGACGCCGATCACCGTCTCCGGGTTCGGGTCGGCGGCCAGGGCCGCGCGCAGCGCCTCGCCGGTGAACCGGCGGTCGACGGTCGGGACCTTGAAGGCCTCGACGCCGATGATGTTGAAGGTGTTCTTGACCGAGGAGTGCACCTGGTCGGCGACGGCTATCCGCAGCCGCGCCTCCGGTCCGACGCCCAGTCGGCGGCGGGCGGTGTCGCGGGCGACCACCAGGGCGGAGAGGTTGCCCGCCGAGCCGCCGGAGACGAAGGTGCCGCCGGCCGACTGGGGCAGGCCCGCGCGGTCGGCGATCAGGCGCAGCACCTGGTTCTCGGCGGCGATCGCGCCGGCCGCCTCCAGCCAGGAGATGCCCTGCAGGGAGGCGCAGGAGACGACCATGTCGAACAGCAGCGCGGCCTTGGTCGGGGCGCACGGGATGAAGGACAGGTAGCGCGGGCTGTCGGCGGAGATGACCGCCCGGGACAGCTCGTGGTCGTACAGCTTGAGCACGTCGACCGGGTTGTTGCCGTCCTGGTTCAGCAGGCCGGACAGCTGGGCGCGCAGGTGCTCGCCGTCCCCGGGGTGGTCGAGCGGGACGGGGTCGTACTGCAGCCGCTCCCGCATGTAGTCGAAAACCAGGTCGACCAGTTCGTTGTCGGGCCGGTGCATGCGGTCGGGTGCTGCGGACACGGCTGTCCCTCTCGGCGTGGGGTGTCGGGGGGCGTCCGACCGGCGGGACGCCTCACCGCGTCGACCGGACGTGATCAGCGTAGGCAGCACGAGCACCTCACCGCGCGTCGGAACGCGGCTGGTCAGGCAGGTTTCGGGCGTCTTCGGGCCGGTCCGCGCAGGATTCCTGCGTGCGGGCCGGGGAGGTCGTGTCCGGTGGGTCCCGGCGGCCCCGGCGAGGACCCGCAGGACACCGCCCGGGTCACCCGATGAGCTGGGAGAGGACCACCGAGGAGCGGCTGCGCTGGACGCCGGGCTCGCGCCGGATGCGCTCGATGACGGCCTCCAGGTGGCGCATGTCGGCGGCCCGCAGGTGCACCAGGGCGTCCGGGTCGCCGGTGACCGTCCAGGCGGCGACCACCTCGGGGAACTGCCGCAGGCTGGCGAGGATCTCCTCGGGGGCGGTGCGCTCGCGGCAGTAGACCTCGACGAAGGCCTCGGTCTGCCAGCCCAGCACGGACGGGTCGAGCACCACGGTGAAGCCCCGCACCACGCCGCGCGCCCGCAGCCGGTCGATCCGCCGGCGCACGGCGGTGGCGGAGAGGTTCACCTGTAGGCCGATCTCGGCGTACGAGGCGCGGCCGTCGCTGCCGAGCCGGGCGAGCAGGAGCCGGTCGGTCTCGTCCAGGTCGGCCCCGACCACCTCGTGTGCTCGGCTGCTGGTCATGGGTGCGGGGCTCCACGGTCGTACGGGGGTCGGTGGGGCGCTCCGGCGGCGGGCTGCCACTGCCGAAACGGTTCGTCACCATTCTGGCGGATGACCTGGACGAGTTCACCGCCGAAGGATGACGGGCCGGAGGCCGTCACGGAACGAGCAGCACGATCTTCCCCCGGGTGCGGCCCTCGGCGCTGAGCGCCTGGGCGGAGGCGGCCTGGGCCAGCGGGAAGGTCGAGGCGACGGTGACCGTCAGCCGGCCGTCGTCGGCGAGCGCGGCCAGCTCGGCGAGGTCGCCGGCGTCCGGGCGGACCCAGACGTACCGGCCGCCGAGCGCCTTGACCCCGAAGTCGGTGGTCGAGGCGATCCGGCCCGGGTCGGCCACCAGGCCGGCCGAGACCTGGACGGCACCGTGGCCGACCAGGTCGAGGGCCGCGTCCACCCCGTCGGGGGCGAGCGCGCGGACCCGGTCGGCCAGGCCCTCGCCGTACACCACCGGCTCGGCGCCGAGGCCCCGCAGGAAGTCGTGGTTGCGCTCGGCCGCGGTGCCGATCACCCGGGCGCCGAAGGCCCGGGCCAGCTGCACCGCCAGGTGGCCGACCCCGCCCGCGGCGGCGTGCACCAGGACGGTCTCCCCCTCGGCGAGGCGCAGCGCCCGCAGGCCCTGCAGGGCGGTGAGCCCGGCCAGCGGCAGGCCGCCGGACTGCGCCCAGTCCAGCGCGGCCGGCTTGCGGGCCAGGGTGCGGACCGGGGCGGAGACCAGCTCGGCGTAGGTGCCGTGCTCGACGGCGTCCTTGCGGACGTAGCCGTACACCTCGTCGCCCGGGGCGAACTCCGTGATCCCGCCGCCGACGGCGCGCACCACGCCGGCCAGGTCCCAGCCCATGACCAGCGGGAAGTGCGCGTCGAGGATGCCGTCCAGGGCGCCGTCCCGGACCTTCCAGTCCACCGGGTTCACCCCGGCCGCCCGGACCTCGACCAGGACGGAGTCGGGTCCGACCTTGGGGTCGGGCAGGTCGGTGTACTCGACCACCTCGGGGCCGCCGTAGCGGTTGATCGCGATTGCTTTCATGGCTCAGCCATACCCGCGGGCTTCGAAGTATCGATTCGGCCACGCCGGACTGCCCCGAATCGGCTATCGGGCTCCGCCGGGGGTCCGTTTCGGCGAGCGGTTCTCGTCACATCGACAGGATGGCCATCGTCACTCTGACGCTAAGCGGTTAGAATAGATAGCGTCAGTTAGACGAAAAGGCCCCACCGCTAGCTCGGCCGCACAGAAGGGCACCCGCCCGTGACCACCACCATCACCGAGACCCACGGCGTCGACCCCACTCCGACGCCGCTCGCTCTGCTGCTGCTCGGCCGCGAGGCCGATCCGAACAGCGAGCGCGGCGTCGAATGCCCCGGTGACCTCCCCCCGGCCTCCGACCCGAACTTGGTCGAGCGCGCCCGCGCGGCCAAGGCCGCGCTCGGCGACCGCGTCTTCATCCTCGGCCACCACTACCAGCGCGACGAGGTGATCGAGTTCGCCGACGTCACCGGCGACTCCTTCAAGCTCGCCCGCGACGCGGCGGCCCGCCCCGAGGCCGAGTACATCGTCTTCTGCGGCGTGCACTTCATGGCCGAGTCCGCGGACATCCTCACCAGTGAGCGGCAGCAGGTCGTCCTGCCGGACCTCGCGGCCGGCTGCTCGATGGCCGACATGGCCACCGCCGAGCAGGTCGCCGAGTGCTGGGACGTGCTGACCGACGCCGGCATAGCCGACGTCACCGTCCCGGTCTCGTACATGAACTCCTCCGCCGACATCAAGGCCTTCACCGGCCGGCACGGCGGCCTCATCTGCACCTCCTCCAACGCCAAGCGCGCCCTGGAGTGGGCCTTCGAGCAGGGCCAGAAGGTCCTGTTCCTGCCCGACCAGCACCTCGGCCGCAACACCGCCGTGCGGGACATGGGCTTCTCGCTGGACGACTGCGTCGTCTACAACCCGCACCGGCCGAACGGCGGCCTGACCGCCGAGCAGCTGCGGGACGCCAAGATGATCCTCTGGCGCGGCCACTGCTCGGTGCACGGCCGGTTCAGCCTGGACTCGGTGAACGACGTCCGCGAGCGGATCCCCGGCGTGACCGTCCTGGTGCACCCCGAGTGCAAGCACGAGGTCGTCGCGGCCGCCGACATGGTGGGCTCGACCGAGTACATCATCAAGGCGCTGGACGCCGCCGAGCCCGGCTCCAAGTGGGCCATCGGCACCGAGCTGAACCTCGTCCGCCGCCTGGCCAAGGCGCACCCGGACAAGGAGATCGTCTTCCTGGACCGCGCGGTCTGCTTCTGCTCGACCATGAACCGGATCGACCTGCCGCACCTGGTGTGGGCACTGGAGTCGCTGGTCGAGGGCCGGGTGCCGAACGTGATCACCGTCGACCCGGAGACCGAGAAGCACGCCAAGGCGGCCCTGGACCGGATGCTGGCCCTGCCGTAGCCCGTCCCGCGGACAACGGCGAAGGGCGGGCCCCCTCCCACCGGAGGGGGCCCGCCCTTTCGTCTGGCAGCAGCCGCGGGCGCTACTCGGGGAAGCCCGGGATCACGCCCTCGCCGTCGGCCATCAGCAGCTCGCGGACCTCGTCGATCGTCGCGTCGGCGCTCGGCAGGATCAGCTCGGACGGCTCCAGCGAATCCAGCGGCACCGGGGTGCCGTACTGCTTCACCGCGTCGATGAGCTTGCCGTAGGCCTGGCGGAAGAGCGTCTCGTCCCCCGAATCCACCGCAGTGACGAGCTCGGCGTCGAGCTCGTTGAGCAGGTTCAGGTGGTCGTCGCCCACCTCGTACTGCCCCTCACCCATGACCCTCATGATCATGCCGTGCGTCTCCCTGGTTCGTGGGTCGAGCTCAGATCACTTGTTGTAATTGATGCGCGGGGTGTCCTGCTGCGGCTGCGGCTGGACGTCCTGCTTGCCCTGCTCGATCGCGGCGGGGCCGGTCGAGGAGGGGCCGGACAGCTCGGCCTTCATCCGGGCCAGCTCCAGCTCGACGTCGGAACCGCCGGCCACCCGCTCCAGCTCGGCCTCGATGTCGTCCTTGCGGCCGAGACCGCTCGCGTCGTCGAGCGCGCCCGAGGCGAGCAGCTCGTCGATCGCACCGGCCCGGGCCTGCATCTGGGCCGTCTTGTCCTCGGCACGCTGGATCGCCAGGCCGACGTCGCCCATCTCCTCCGAGATCCCGGAGAAGGACTCGGCGATGCGGGTCTGCGCCTGGGCGGCCGTGTACGTCGCCTTGATGGTCTCCTTCTTGGTGCGGAAGGCGTCCACCTTGGCCTGAAGTCGCTGGGAGGCGAGCGTGAGCTTCTCCTCCTCGGCCTGGAGCTGCTGGTACTGCGTCTCCAGGTCGGTGATCTGCGACTGCATGTTGGCCTTGCGGGTCAGCGCCTCGCGGGCGAGGTCCTCGCGGCCGAGCGACAGCGCCTTGCGGCCCTGGTCCTCGTACTTGGCGGACTGCTGCTGCAGCTGCGTCAGCTGGAGTTCGAGCCGCTTGCGCGAGGTCGCGACGTCCGCGACACCACGCCGTACCTTCTGCAGCAGTTCGAGCTGCTTCTGGTAGGAGTAGTCGAGCGTCTCACGGGGATCCTCCGCCCGATCCAAGGCCTTGTTCGCCTTGGAGCGGAAGATCAACCCCATACGCTTCATGATTCCGTCGCTCATGGGCCTCGGGTGCCCCCTTCTCCGGCCTGCGGTCTTTATCTCGTTACCAGACACGACGAGTGTATGTGCAGCGAGCCCGTCGCCGCAGTGCACCTGCCTGCAACAAGACTGCTACAGCGACCAGTGGCGTTTCCTCCTCCCCCGGGTGGATCCGCCCCTCATACCCCCCATCGTCCATCCGACTGATCCCCTACGGGAAGGCCCCGGGAAACCCGCTTCGGACGGCGACCTGGCGGTATCGATATGCGTTTGGGTCCGAGGGCACCCGTGGAAGCCGCGTCGCACCCCGTACGCTGGTGGTGTGTTCCGACGCCGTTCAGATGATGCCGCCGCCTCCGCCACCGTGCTGGAGAAGCAGGACGAGACGACCCAGGCCCGCGATCCGCAGGCCAAGAAGGGCCGCCCCACCCCCAAGCGCAGTGAGGCCGAGGCCAACCGGCGTACCCGGGTGACCGTGCCCAAGGACCGCAAGGAGGCCGCCCGCCAAGGGCGCGAGCGGATGCGCACCGAGCGCGAGAAGCAGCGCCAGGCCCTGATGAACGGCGACGAGCGCCACCTGCCGGCCCGCGACAAGGGCCCGGTGCGCAAGTTCGCCCGCGACTACGTGGACTCCCGCTGGTCGCTCGCCGAGTTCTTCCTGCCGGCCGCCGTGGTCATCCTGGTGCTCAGCATCGTCAAGGTGCCGACGCTCCAGCTGCTCTCCACCCTGCTGTTCCTGCTGTTCTTCGTGCTCGTGATCCTGGACTTCGTCCGCCTCGGCTTCGGCCTGCGCAAGCAGCTGGCCGAGCGCTTCGCCGGGCAGAACACCCGCGGCGCCGTCGCGTACGGCATCATGCGCACCCTCCAGATGCGCCGGCTGCGCCTGCCCAAGCCGCAGGTGCGGCGCGGGGAGAAGCCCTGACCGCCGAACCGGTCGACTCCGGCTGGGCCCCCCCGTCCTGGGAGGGGCCCGGCCTCTACGCGCTTCCGGGGCAGGGGGACGGCGGCCACGACCGTCTCGCCCAGGAGCGCAGGCTGCCCTCGCGCAGCGGGTCCTTCGCGGGCGGCACCGGCGCCTGGCTGGACCGGCTCGGCGGGCTGCGCAACTTCGTCCGCCAGGAGCTCGTCGCCCGCCAGCTCGCCGAACAGCTCGCCGGGCGCAGCGCGCAGCGGGTGCTCGACATCGGCTGCGGCCAGGGCACCCAGGCCCTGCGGCTGGCCCGGGCCGGCCACTACGTCACCGGGATCGACTCGGACCCGGTCGCGCTCGGCGTCGCCCAGGGGGCGCTCGCCGAGGAGCCGCCGGAGGTCCGCGGCCGGATGCAGCTGCTCAGCGGCGACGGCCACCAGTGCGGGCGCTGGTTCGGCCCGCGCAGCTTCGACGTGGTGCTCTGCCACGGCGTGCTGATGTACCTGCCCGACCCCGATCCGATGATCGCCTCGCTGGCCCGGCTGCTGGCCCCCGGCGGGTTGCTCTCGCTGCTGGTCCGCAACCGCGACGCGCTCGCCCTGCGGCCGGCCGCCGCCGGGGACTGGCGGGCCACCCTGCACGCCTTCGAGAGCGACCGGTACTACAACCGGCTCGGGCTGGCCGCGCGGGCCGACCGGCTCGGCGACCTCACCGTCACCCTCTCCGAGGTGTCGGTGCCGCTGCGGCACTGGTACGGCGTGCGGGTCTTCACCGACAACGCCCCGGACGACGCGGCCCCGCCGGTGGACGGGCGGCAGCTGGCCCAGCTCCTGGAGGCCGAGTACCGGGCCGGCCGCACCGACCCGTACCGGCAGGTCGCCGCGCTCCTGCACGTGATCGGGGCGAAGTAGCCCCGGGCGGAGCCGATCCGGGCGAAGCCGGTCCGGGGCGGAGCCGATCCGGCCGGAGCCGGTCGGGGGCGGAGCAGCCGCCGGGCGACCGCCCCACCCCGTCGGGCCTACTCCTCGCGCAGGCTCATCGCATAGACGACGCGGTCGTCGTCCAGCAGCACCGCGGTGTCCACACCGTCCTCCGCGAGCTGCTTCCAGGTCTCCCCGATCCAGGTCTCGGCGTCTCCCTGGCCCGCGAACTCCTCCTGGCCGCCGCCGGGCGTCACCGCGCTGCCGTCCGCCTTCTCGTACCGCCACGTCCAGACCATGCCGGCTCCTCCCACTGACCACGCTGCCTGTGTTGCTGCGCACCATAGCCTGCCCGGCCCGATCTTCCGTATGCCTGGTCCGGCGGCCCGGTCCGGCAGGATGGGCGGCATGGCGACCCCCTCCGAGCCCACCCGTCCCCCGCTGCCCCGCACCCTGCTGCTCGGCGGCGCCCGCTCCGGCAAGTCCACCCGCGCCGAACAGCTGCTCGCCGACCACCCGGACGTCCTGTACGTGGCCACCGGCGGCACCCGGGACGGCGACGCCGAGTGGGCCCAGCGGGTCGCGCTGCACCGGGAGCGCCGCCCGTCGAGCTGGCGCACCGCCGAGACCTGCGACCTGGAGACCGTGCTGGCCGACCCCACCGACCCGGCCCCGGTGCTGGTCGACTGCCTGGCGCTGTGGCTGACCTCCGTCATGGACGAGTGCGACGCCTGGGACGACGAGGTCTGGGCGGACCGGGGCGAAAGCGCGGTCCAGCGCCGCTGCGAGGCGCTGGCACGCGCCTGGGCGGCCACCGGGCGCACGGTCGTCGCGGTGAGCAACGAGGTCGGCATGGGCGTCGTCCCCGCCACCGCCGCGGGCCGCCGCTTCCGCGACACCCTGGGCCGGCTCAACATGGCCGTGGCGGACGCCTCGGAGCGGGTCCTGCTGGTCGTGGCCGGGCAGGTGCTGACCGTCAAGCCAGCCGCAGGCTGAACACCTTCGGCGTGTAGCCTTCCGGACGATGGACACGACCGTGGATCTCGATACGTTCTCCTCGCTCGTCGAGCGCCCCGACGAGAGCGCCCGGCGGGCCGCCGACGAGCGCTGGCAGGCGGCCGACCGCCCGCGCGGCGGGCTCGGCAAGCTGGAGGAGCTGGGCAGCTGGCTGGCCTCCGTGCAGGGGCGTTCCCCGGTGCGGCCGATCTCCGCTCCCAAGGTGCTGCTGTTCGCCGCCGACCACGGCGTCGCGGCGCTCGGGGTGTCCCGGATGCCCGCCGAGGGCGGCACCGCGGCCCGGGTGCGGGCCGTGCTCGACGGCAGCGCGCCGGTGTCCCGGCTGGCCGCGCGCTACGGCGCCCGGGTGCGGGTCGTCGACGTCGCGGTGGACGCCGACCCGGCCGACTTCCCGGACGAGGTGGTCACCCACCGGATCCGGCGCGGCTCCGGGCGGATCGACGTCGAGGACGCGCTCACCGCGCAGGAGACCGTCCGGGCGTTCCGGGCCGGCATGGCCGTCGCCGACGAGGAGGCCGACGCCGGCACCGACCTGGTGCTGCTCGGCGACCTCGGGGTCGGCGCCACCACGGTGGCCGGCGTGCTGGTCGGCGCGCTCTGCGGGACGGACGCGGCGGCGGTGACCGGGCGCGGCTCCGGGATCGACGACCGGGTGTGGATGGTCAAGTGCGCCACGATCCGGGACTCGCTGCGGCGGGCCCGGCCGGTGCTCGGCGACCAGCTCGCGCTGCTCGGCGCCACCGGCGGGGCCGACTTCGCGGCGATCACCGGCTTCCTGCTCCAGGCGGCCGTGCGGCGGCTGCCGGTGGTGCTGGACGGTGTGGTCTCGGCGGCCTGCGCGCTGGTCGCGCAGCGGATCGCCTTCCGGGCGCCCGAGTGGTGGCGGGCCGGGCAGTCCAGCGGCGAGCCGGCCCAGGCGAAGGCGTACGACCGGCTGACCCTGACGCCGTTGCAGGACCAGGGCATCACCATGGGCGAGGGCTTCGGCGCGCTGCTGGCGCTGCCCCTGCTCCAGGCCGCGGGGGACGTGCTCGCGGACGAGGCGCCGAAGCCGTTCGTGCCGATGGCGCCGAGCGCGCCGAAGGAGCAGCCGAGGCTGCCCTCGGCGGCGGACCTGCTGCGGAAGCTGTAGCGAACCGGCCCGCGCCCCCGGCCGACGGCACGACAACCCCGGGAACGCCCCTGCCAGGGGCGTTCCCGCCGTGAGAGGAACGTGTTCATGGCGAGCGGCACCGATCGGGCCACCTGGGCCGACGGCCTGCGGTTCGGGTTCGGGACGCTGTCCGTACTGCGGGTGCGGGTGGAACGGTGGGACCGGGCGGCGGCGGCCCGGGCGATGCTGACGGCTCCGCTGGTCGGACTGGTGCTGGGCGCACTGGCCGCCACGGCCGGGGCCCTGGTGGCCTGGCGGGCGGGCGGGCCGCTCGGCGCGGTGACCGCGGTGGGGGTGCTCGCCGGGCTGACCCGGGGACTCCACCTGGACGGCCTGGCGGACGTCGCCGACGGGCTGGGCAGCGGCAAGCCGGCCGAGGACGCGCTGCGCATCATGAAGCAGTCCGACATCGGTCCGTTCGGCGTGCTGACCCTGGTGCTCGTCCTGCTCGCCCAGGTGGCCGCGCTGGCCGGACAGTTCGCCCACTCCCCGCTGCGCGGCGCGCTCGCGGTGCTCGCCTCGGCGACGGCCGCGCGGTGCGCGCTCGCCTGGGGCTGCCTGCGGTCGGTGCCGGCCGCCCGGCCGGGCGGGCTGGGGGCGATGGTGGCGGGCACCGTGCCGCCCGTCGGAGCCGCCGCCGCGACGGCCGCCGCGGCGCTCGCCCTGGCCGCGGCGGGACTGTCCGACGGATGGTCAGCCCTCCGTCTCCCGCTGGCCGTTGTGCTCGGCACGGGCTGCGCCCGGCTGCTGCTCGGACGGTGTGTGCGCAGGTTCGGCGGGATCACCGGTGACGTGCTCGGCGCGATGGCCGAAACCGCCGCGACCGCCTCGCTGTTCGCCCTGGCATTGCTCGGCTGATACCGGGCGGCGCGTGATCCCAGCATGCGGACTACCATGCGTGGAGCACCGCAGCCCTGCACCGTGGCAGGTCCTGCCCGCCCGGCGCGCACCGAGGAGCCGGGGCCTCTGGTGTGCGCGGCCGCCTCGGACGGACGCGCGCGCCAGGGGGCCCGGACCCCGGAGGCCCGCCGGCGGACGGCCTGCGACGGCGGGCTGCGCCGGTGCGGCAGCCTCGCCGTGGCCGGCCGTGGACCGCGAAAGAACAGGACGCATTACGTGACTGCATTGTCTGTGAGCACCTCCTCCGCCGCCTCGCTGCGCGCGGACGCCCTGGTGATCGGTGTCGCGAAGGGCCCGAAGGGCATCGTGCTGGCCCCCGGCGCCGAGGCCGTCAACGAGGCGTTCGAGGGCAAGCTGACCGAGGTCCTCAGCACCCTGGGCGCGACCGGCGCCGAGGGCGAGGCCGTCAAGGTCCCCTCCCCCGCCGGCCTGAAGGCCGCGCTCGTGCTCGCGGTCGGCCTGGGCGAGGCCGCCGAGGACGGCTACCAGCTGGAGGCGCTGCGCCGCGCCGCCGGTGTCGCCGCCCGTACGCTGGCCGGCGCCAAGAAGGCCGCGCTGGCCCTGCCCGCCGAGTCCGCCGCCGACATCGAGGCGGTCGCGCTGGGCGGCCTGCTCGGCTCGTACGCCTTCGGCACGTACAAGGCCAACGGCAACGGCAAGGAGCCGGTCGGCGAGCTGGTCCTGCTGGCCGCCCGCAAGGGCAGCAAGGACGCCAAGGCCGCCGTGGAGCGCGCCGCCGCGGTCGGCGAGGAGATGAACCGGGCCCGCGACCTGGTCAACACCGCGCCGAACGACCTGAACCCGAAGAGCTTCGCCGCGATCGCCCAGGCGGCCGGCAAGGAGCACGGCCTCAAGGTCGAGGTGCTGGACGAGAAGGCGCTGACCAAGGGCGGCTTCGGCGGCCTGCTGGGCGTCGGCGTCGGCTCGGAGAACCCGCCCCGCCTGGTGAAGGTGGCCTACACCCACCCGAAGGCCAAGGCCACCCTGGCGTTCGTCGGCAAGGGCATCACCTACGACTCGGGCGGCATCTCGCTGAAGCCGGCCGGCCACAACGAGACCATGAAGTGCGACATGGCCGGCGCCGCCGCCGTGTTCGCCGCCGTGGTGGCCGCCAAGCGCCTGGGCCTGGCCGTCAACGTGACGGGCTGGCTGGCGCTGGCCGAGAACATGCCGTCCGGCTCCGCCACCCGCCCGGGTGACGTGCTGAAGATGTACGGCGGCAAGACCGTCGAGGTCCTGAACACGGACGCCGAGGGTCGCCTGGTGCTGGCCGACGCGATCGTGCGGGCCGGCGAGGAGAACCCGGACGTCATCGTCGACGTGGCCACCCTGACCGGCGCCATGGTGCTGGCCCTGGGCAACCGCACCTTCGGCGTGATGGCCAACGGCGACGAGCTGCGCGAGGAGCTGCACGTCCTGGCCGGCGAGGCGGGCGAGCAGTCCTGGCCGATGCCGCTGCCGGCGGACCTGCGCAAGGGCTTCACCGAGTCGACCATCGCCGACCTGGCCAACATGGGCGAGCGGATGGGCGGCGGCCTGGTGGCCGGCCTCTTCCTGAAGGAGTTCGTGGCCGAGGGCATCGACTGGGCGCACCTGGACATCGCCGGTCCGGCGTTCCACGAGGGCGCGCCGTACGGCTACACCCCGAAGGGCGGCACCGCGAGCGCGGTGCGCACCCTGGTCCGCTTCGCCGAGCAGAGGGCGAACGGCAAGGCCTGATCCAGGCATGCCCTGAACCAGGCACCCCCGGACCCGGGGCGCCCCCTGGTCCAGGACCCGCTGCGACGGGGCCCGGCGCGTGTGCGCCGGGCCCCGCCGTCGTTCCGGCCCGGTTACCTGCGAGTAGGGCCGGTGGCCGTGGCGCACCTCTGTTCGCTGCGGGCGAAACTTTGTTCCGCAGTACGGAAGAAGCTGTGACGAGCAACGCGGAAGACGCCCGTCCGGCGGCTGTCAACACCGCGCTGAGCTGCGATGATGCCCTTCCGTCGGGGGTGCTCCCGCCCCGGTGACCGCTCCGCGGGACACCCCTGGGGCGGACCCGGACATCAGCCACCGTGAACAAGTGCGAAGATGTATTTCCGGCACGACTGGGCGCCCCACAAAGGCTTCCGACCCACCGGACCGCGACCGGCCCGGCGACCCACCCCATGCATGGAGGACGTGACGTGGCGAACGACGCCAGCACCGTTTTCGACGTAGTCATTCTCGGAGGCGGAAGCGGCGGTTACGCCGCGGCGCTCCGCGCCGCTCAGCTGGGCCTGAGCGTCGCCCTGGTCGAGAAGGGTGAGCTGGGCGGCACCTGCCTGCACCGCGGCTGCATCCCGACCAAGGCGCTCCTGCACGCCGCGGAGATCGCGGACGAGACGAAGGAGGCCGCCGAGTTCGGCGTTCTGGCCACCTTCCAGGGCATCGACATCAACGGCGTCCACAAGTACAAGGACGACGTCATCGCCGGCCTGTACAAGGGCCTCCAGGGCCTGGTGGCCTCCCGCAAGGTCACCTTCATCCAGGGCGAGGGCAAGCTCTCCTCGCAGACCTCGGTGGACGTCAACGGCCAGCGCATCGAGGGCCGCCACATCGTCCTGGCCACCGGCTCCGTGCCGCGCTCGATCCCGGGCCTGGAGATCGACGGCAACCGCGTGATCTCCTCCGACCACGCCCTGAAGCTCGGCTTCATCCCGAAGTCGGCCGTCATCCTCGGCGGCGGCGTGATCGGCGTCGAGTTCGCCTCGGTCTGGAAGTCCTTCGGCGTCGAGGTCACCATCGTCGAGGCGCTGCCGCACCTCGTCCCGCTGGAGGACGAGAACTCCTCCAAGCTGCTGGAGCGCGCGTTCCGCAAGCGCGGCATCAAGTTCGAGCTGAAGGCCCGCTTCTCGGGCGTCGAGTACACCGAGACCGGTGTGCGCGTCTCCACCGAGAACGGCAAGCAGATCGACGCCGACCTGCTGCTCGTCGCCATCGGCCGCGGCCCGGTCTCCTCCGGCCTCGGCTACGAGGAGAACGGCGTCGCGATGGACCGCGGCTACGTCCTGGTCGACGAGTACATGCGCACCAACGTGCCCACCATCTCCGCCGTGGGCGACCTCGCCCCGACCCTCCAGCTGGCCCACGTCGGCTTCGCCGAGGGCATCCTGGTCGCCGAGCGCCTGGCCGGCCTCAAGCCGGTGCCGATCGACTACGACGGCGTTCCGCGCGTGACCTACTCCAACCCCGAGGTGGCCTCCGTCGGCATCTCCGAGGCCAAGGCCGTCGAGCTGTACGGCAAGGAGAAGGTCGTCACCCTGAAGTACAACCTGGCCGGCAACGGCAAGAGCAAGATCCTGAAGACCGCCGGCGAGATCAAGCTCGTCCAGGTCAAGGACGGCGCCGTGGTCGGCGTCCACATGGTCGGCGCCCGCATGGGCGAGCAGGTCGGAGAGGCCCAGCTGATCTACAACTGGGAAGCCCTCCCGGCCGAGGTCGCGCAGCTCATCCACGCGCACCCGACCCAGTCCGAGGCCCTGGGCGAGGCGCACCTGGCGCTGGCCGGCAAGCCGCTGCACGCGCACGACTGATCACGCCCCACCCCCCTTCCCGGTACTTCCCGTACGCAAGTACCTCCCGTACGCAAGACTTGATAGGAGTCGCTGAAACCATGGCGGTCTCAGTAACACTGCCCGCGCTGGGCGAGAGCGTTTCCGAGGGCACCGTCACCCGCTGGCTGAAGGCCGAGGGTGAGCGTGTCGAGGTCGACGAGCCGCTGCTGGAGGTGTCGACCGACAAGGTCGACACCGAGATCCCGGCCCCGGCCTCCGGCATCCTGGCCTCGATCAAGGTCGCCGAGGACGAGACCGTCGAGGTGGGCGCCGAGCTGGCGATCATCGACGACGGCTCGGGCGCCCCGGTCGCCGCCGCGGCCCCCGCCGTCGAGGCCGCGCCCGTCGCCGCCCCGGCCCCGGTCGCCGC
>NZ_JBSHBN010000197.1:0-16107 GCF_053612025.1 Kitasatospora sp. NPDC054768 | reverse complement strand
AACAAGGCGGCCAGAAGATCAGCGACAGACACCCATCATGATCGACAACTTTCAAGATCCACGGGCGGCTTTCACGGAACTCGCGCCAGAGCCAGTCTGCCGCGTCCGCTGACAAACGACCTGCGGATGCCCGGTGCGGTCCGGACGCCCGGTGCGGTCCGGACGCCCGGCATGGCCGGCTGACCGCCTCATCTCCAGCCAACGGCCCTGACGTTTCCACGAACAGCCCCGGCGAGAGTCCTCTCACAACACCTGGAAGCCCGCTCGGTGGCCGGCCGCGAGGCTCGGCTGCGGATGCTTCACCGTGCGGCCGCGCAGAGCAGCTCGCGAGGTGGGCGCAGGACGTCGACCGGGCCACGGCCGACGAGCTCGTACGGACCGTTGAGGCGAGGGAGCCAGCCTGTGGAGGCCCCTATCTCCGCCGCAGCAAGCGCCTCATGAATCCGGCCCTGGGCGTGGCAGGCCCGATCGAACCGTCATCGTTTCGCCGGGTGACGGCTTCGATGGTGGTGCCCTTCACTCGCTCCCCGCGGTGGAGCTGGCCGGCTTCGTCCCGCTCCCACGTCCGCCCCTGAGCGTCCTGGAACGCAATGGTGACGGGTTGCTGAACGGTCCCCGGCGGTACCGCAACGCTGATGTCGCGCTGCACCGTCTCCTTGGGCGGAATCAAGCCGATGGCGATGTTCACCACGTCGGTCTCGCCCGGAAGCTCGCCGGGCGCGGCGGTCCGCAGGACCACCACGGTGTTGAACACCGGCTGATCCGAGCCGTTGTGCACAACGACCGAGTCGTAGCGGTAGAGGTTCCCTGGGCCCTCTCCGGTGTCCGGACCGGTCCAGGCGGCGACCTTCGCCGCATACTCCTCGCTGTCCTTGCGTCGGTCGCGCCAGTGGGTGCGCAGGTGCATCGTGATGGTCCCCACGGCCACCGCGACGCTGACGGCAAGTCCGGTGTAGGAGACCCACGACGGCGCACCAGCGCCCGGGGCGGCGATGAGCCGGTACGGCGCGCTGGTGATCGTCACGGCGTAACCGTAGGGGTCGCGTCTACCGCTCGGGAAGGTTCTTCGTAACCCTGCCGGCCCACGCGGACAGCTGGTCGGCGCCTGCGAGGACTCGCTGGAGTGCACAGACCCGCCCCGGCTGACCGTGATGATCAGCGCCACCTGCTGAGTCCGGCGGGGGGCGGGCGCCGGAGAAGCCCCCGCCGGGGCTTCCTTGCGGCTGGAAACCCGACGCGTCCAGTGGGAGGGCATTGTCGCCGCCGTCCGACCGGACGCAGCGAAGCGGGTGCGGCACTGCCGGATCGGCCGAAGGCCGATGCACCCCACCACTTTCAGTGCCTGACGGTGAACCGGTGACTGTGCGGACGGTCAGCGCCATTCGCCGACGATGAGGCCCGGGAGTGTTCGGGGAACTTCACCGCGCTGTACGGTCGGGCGATTACCGCAGCCGTCGACACAGGAGCCGAGATGGGCCCGGATCATGATTCCGACTGGTTCTGGGAGGTCCTGGAAGCGACACGACCGCGTCTGTCCGCCCTGGAGTCGTGGTTGGAGTCCCACTCGCGGGAGGTGCTCGAAGCCTTCGCGCTCGCATACGAGTCCGCGGCGGAATCGCTGGCCGACTTCTCGGAAGGTGTGAGCGTGGACGGGGACGTCTGGTCCGAAGACAGCACCGAGGATCTGTGCATGTGGGTGGTCGGGCAGGGCTACGGGCTGTGGAGCTCGGTGGTTGGGGGACAGCTGCGGCTGGAAGAAGCCGCTCATATGTACCTGGGCCGTGCTCCGCTGCTTCCCGAAGGCGTGGCGCTGTGGGACGGGGATGTCTCGGACCCCGAGCACAGGGGCTACCAGTCTCCCGGGGCCATCGTCCACGGCGTCTACCGGACGCGATTCGGCGAGGAGCTCCATGAACGGCTTGAGGCCATGTGAGGAGATTGCCCGGGCCGGGCGGGTAACGCGGCGGGGCTCCTGGCAGAGGCAGCGGTTGTCCGGGCCGGTCGCATCGCCAGGAGCTCCCTGTGTCCTTTTGCCCTGCCGGGACTGGTGATGCCGACTCTGTCCCGGCTCCGGCGTGTTGTTGCGTGGACTGCCGGTTCGGTCGTAGTGACGCACGTCCGCCGCAGCCGGGTCGGTATCCCTCGTTCATGAGCGTCATCGAGGCCCTGGAGAAGAGGCTGCGCGAGGCCCTGAACCGCTTCGACACGGCGCTGGAGCCGGGCACCACGGGCGGGGTGGACAGCGTCAAGAAGCACGGCGAGCCGTGGATCAAGGTCTCGCCGCTGGGCAAGCAGGAGGAGCCGGAGAACCTCGTCGCGCTGAAGGCGGAGATCGAACGCCGCTGGGGCACCGTCGACCTGATCGACGTCCTCAAGGAGGCCGAGTTCGCCACCGGTTTCACGTCCGAGTTCACCTCGGTCGCCACCAGGGAGGCGGTCCCGAAGGCGGGCGGAGGGCTGGCTGCACGTCCTCACCGGCCGCCGCCCGCGCCCTGTGGCCGAACAAGACCTTCAGGACATCGCTCTGATCCTGGCCGACTACCTCCAGCAGTGGGCCGACGACGCAGCCGCCCAGGTCGCGCAGAGCCGGGCGAACGGCTACGGCCCGCCGAGAACTCCACTCACCAAGGCGCTGACGGCGGCGGTCCCGGACTTCGCCCGGACCGTCCTGGGGCCGAACTGCCGCGCCTACCGGGAACTACGGCTGCCCGTAGGCCCCGACGGCAAGGGCCGGTATGGGCGCGCGGACGTGGTGATCTGGACGCCGCTGCTGCCGGACCTCGTCATCGAGCTCGACTCCCGCCCCCAACCCGGCGTCCGCGCAGAAACTCGCCTTCGCCCGCGACGCTGGCGCGTTCCCGCTCCGGGCCCGCTTCGGAGAGGGAGGCGTCGACAAGATCGACGGCATGATGGTCCTCGCGCTGGCCGGCCTCGAACGACTGGGCATCACGGACCGGGCCCGGCAGGTGTTCGACCAGCCGAGATCCTGCCGGCCGTCGGCGTGGGCGTCCTCGGGCTCGATAGCCGCACGGAGGACGACGCGGTCGCGTATCTGCTCCAGCAGCTCAACCACGAACGGACCATGACCGAGGTCACGGCCGAGCGGGTCACGCTCCACGGGCTGCGCGGGCACGGCACCAGCCCCATCGCCGGGTCCCCGGCACACCACGGCGCCCCCGCCCTCATCAGGGCAAGGGCGCCGCCTATGCGTACGCGCACGGTTCAGGCGTCCACGACGCCGTCAGGCTTCGGCCACTCCGGGATCATCCGGGATCAGGGGTTGGCCTGCCGGACCCACTTCTGGCTGTTGCCGCCGTTGCAGGTCTGCTGGACGAGCAGGCTGCCGCTGCCGGTCGCGCCGCCCGCGACGTCGATGCACAGGCCCGAGTCCGCGGCGCGAAGGGTGCCGTCGGGGTAGAGCCGCCACTGCTGGTTGGTGTTGTGGGAGCCGCATCCCCAGACGGTCACCTTGCCGCCCGGAGTGCTCTCGCCGTTGTTGTCCAGGCACACGTCGTAGCCGAGGGGGTCCGTCGCTCCCAAGCGAAGGAAGCCCTGGATCACGCCCTGGGGGCTGAGGGGGGTGGTGGGTACCGGGGAGGTGGACACGCTCGGGGAATCGGGCAGGAACTTCCAGGTCTGCTTTCCGGTGCCGTCACAGGCCACGATGTTCGTCTGCGCGCCCCAGGGGTCCTGGCTGGGCGAGTTCAGGCAGAGACCGGAGGCCGAGCCCTTGATGGGGCTGGTACTGGTGAAGCCGCGCACGACGTGCTGGCCCGACCCCGAGGGCGTGCTGGCGAAATTGGACTGCCCCGCGCAGCTGCCGTACTCGTAGACGTTGTTGACCACGCCGGACAGGCCGCCCGCGTCCGTGCTGCTGGGGCCGCCGAAGTAGGCGTCGGACACCGTGTTCTGAGCACAGGTGCCGGCGGCGTTGTAGTAGACGTACTCGACGAACCCGTTGCCCGAGGAGGTGAGCAGACCGCTCGGCACCGTCCAGCTGCCGATGTGGGCCACGGGCTGCTGGAGGTTGGCGGAGTCGTACACGTCGCCGGTCCAGGTGTTGGTGGTGGACGTGCTCGCGGTCCGCTTCACCGTGAGGTTGTAGGTGTGGCCGTATACGGCGTTGAAGAGGACGGAGCACGACTGGCCGGCGTTGCCGTCGGCGCCCGGTCGGCAGTTGGGGTCGCTGCTGGAGGTGTCTCCGGGGGTGCCGGCGCCGCCGGAGGCGAACACCGAGAAGATGGCACGGAACTGCTGGGTGTTGCCGCTGGTCGGCTGGGGCTGCAGGCCCGTATAACCGGTCCGGCCGTTGGCGACGCCGAACTGCTGGGCGTAGTAGAGGCCGGTCTGCTCGCTCGCCGGGTTGATCGCCATCGGGAAGGTGATGTTGGTCAGTTGCCCTGAGGGAGCGTTCGGGACCGACCAGCCGAGGGATACGTTGCCGCCGAGGCCGAAGTCGACAGCCGACGCCGGCGTCGGGGCGAGCAGCAGGAGCGCCGCGGTCGCCACTGCGGTGCCGCAGCGCCGCAGTGTCGAGGGGAGGGACATGCGAGTTCCTTCCTGCCGCCCGTGCGCGAGAGGCCGTCAGCGGCATGACTGGAGGTGCTGGTGCGAACTGGCGGGAGAAGCGCTTCGAGCGGAGCGATGACGCGAGCCGGAGCTTCCAAGGCCCGTACACACGTCCTACCACGATGCGATGCACACAGCATCCACACAGTCGCCGTCAGTGAGGAACCGTTTCTTCAAATCAGCCACCTCCCATCCGTGAAATGACGGAAATCCCCACTGTGGCCGTCATCACGGAGAGAGGTGCGAGAGGGCGGGCAACCGCGACACCCGTAGCCTGACGGCCTGACACCGCAGGGGGCCGTCCGCTCGGCGTGGGTGGCGCACGTGCGGTGGCGGGCCGGCGGCGAGGAACACCTGCTGCTGCACGTCGCCGTGGACGAGGACCTGCCTTCGGTCTCCGCCGACCGCCTGATGCAGGTCCTGCTCGGCGAGGAGGTCGAGCCCGGCCCGAGGCACCCGAAGGTCGGGATGCTCGCCCTGAACACCACGACCCATGCCGACACCATCGCCGAACTCGACCGCCAGGGCCTGGACACCGTGCGCCACGACGTCGCGTCGGGCCGGATCCAGGTGATCTCCCGTGAGTACGACGACCCGTCTGCGGCCCTGACGAAGACCGCCGCGCCCCAGCTCCGGGCCAAGCGCCGCCGGTTCGGTCGCTCCTGACAGGACGCCGTCCGTGAGGCGAAGCGGCCACCCGTCACTCGGTCCGACAGCCCGGCCCAACCACGAGGCAAGCCGGTGAACACTCGAAGGTTGACGATGCATACGATCCGATAACTCTCTGCAAGCCACCCGGTCGCTCCATGGTGTCCCGATGCGCCGGTAGAGACTCCTCTGCCCGGCAGCCGTCCTGCTCCTGGGCGCAGCATCGGTTGCCGTTGGTGGCGACGCACACATCGTCGACCGGGCCGGCCCGTGGCCCGAGAGGAACACGAGTCCCTTCACGCCAGGTGTCCGATCGACTACCCTCTGCTCTGTAGATCTTCGGAGCGTTGCAGCAGAGGGGGAATCACCGTGGGTGACGAGAACAAGGGCGGCCCGAACGACGGCAAGGGCGGGGCCCACGCCAAGCCCGGCGGTCCGCAGATCGGCCCGAAGCCGAACCCGGACGGACAGGGCCCGACTCCCGATCCGAAGCACAAGTGACGGCGGCCACCGACGTCCAGGTCCGGCTGGTCGACCGGCTGGAGGCCTCGGGTGCCCTGACCCCCGGTTGGCGGCAGGCGTTCCTCGACGTCGGCCGCCATGAGTTCCTCCCGGACGTCTTCTGGGCGAGCACCGGCGACGGCTACGAACGTTGCGACCGCGCGCAGAGCCCCGGGCGGTGGCTGGAGCTCGCGTACTCCGACGTGGCGATCGTGACGCAGTGGGACGACGGAACGGACAGCGGACAGCAGCGGGAGCCGACCTCGTCGGTGTCCATGCCGACGATGGTCGCCTCCATGCTGCGCGACCTGGACGTCCACGAAGGCCACAGGGTCTGGGAGGGCGGAACCGGCCCCGGCTGGAACGCCGGGCTGCTGGCCCGGCGCCAGGGCGCGCACAACGTGGTGACCGTGGAGCTGGACCCGGCGGTCGCCGCCCAGGCCGCCGCCAACTTCCGGGCCCTCGACGCCGCTCCGATCGCGGTGGTGGGCGACGCGGCCCACGGATACCTGCCCGGGGCCCCGTACGACCGAGGAATCCTCACCTGCTCGGTACGTGAGGTCCCCCCGGCCGTGATCGGGCAGATCCGCCGGCAGGGCGTGCTGGTGCTGCCCTTCGCGCCGCTCTTCGGGGGCGGAGCAGTCGCCCGGCTGACCGTCGCCGACGGCACGGCCATGGGCCCGTTCACCGGCTCCTCGGCGTTCATGCGCATGCGCCAGCAGCGCTACCAGGCCCCGCCCGTCGACGACTACCTGCCCGGCGACTGGCCCGGGGACGCCGCGCAGGAGTACACGACCCTGAACCCGCTCGAACTCGTCGACGACTGGCTGGCGTCCTTCGTCGTGGGCCTGACCGTACCCGACGTGTACTACCGGCGCAGCGACGGCGGCGGTATGACGACCCTGTGGCTGTTCGACACGGGCGTCACCTCCTGGGCGACGGTGGACTTCGTGGACGGCGCGCGCCGGTTCGAGGTCCGCCAGTCGGGCCCCCGTCGGATGTGGTCGGAGGTCGAGGAGTCCTTCCAGTGGTGGGTGGGGGAAGGCCGTCCGGGGTTCGAGAGCTTCGGGCTGACCGTGGGCGTGGGCGGGGGCGGGGGCGAGCACCGGGCGTGGCTGCACGAGCCGGCCAACCCGCTGCCGTCCCCACGGGGGCGGGGCTGAACCGCGCAGGCCGCGTGCAGCATCGGCGGAACCGGTTGCGGCGGCCCGTGGACGTACCACGAGAACGCGGAGGAGTCGTGCACGGCGATGCCGTGACCACGGTGGTCATGTCGGTCCACCAGGCTGTCCCTTGTCCGCTCGGCGAACATGTCAACCGATCTACTACGGCAGCCGGCGGTCCTCGAAGGGGTCGTCGGAGTCGTGGGGCTCGTACGGCTCGAAGTCGGGGCGGTCGATGAGCTCGGCGACCGAGAAGGGGTGCCGGTGGTCGGTGAGGAGCCGGTGGACGAACTCGGCGGTGGAACCGTCGAACCGCGCACAGCTGTCGCCGTCCTCGTTGCGGGCGATGACCGGCCACCGGTTCGGGTCTGCGCCCTCCGTCAGCCAGTAGAACTGGTCGGCCCGGACGGAGTCGGCCCACTGCAGGAGCCCGCCCGGGGCGGGGTGGAGCCGGTGGGGGCGGTAGAGGTCGGCGATACCGGGGTCGGCGGCGAGTTCGGCAAGGCGGAGGGCCTGCTCGACGAGGCACAGGAAACGCGGGAACGGGTCGTCGCGGCCGGGCGGGGGGCCGGGCAGGGAGAGGTCGAGGAAGCCGGCGAACGTGCCGGGGCCGAAGTGCTCCGCCAGGTGCCGGTAGTCGGCGGGCAGGGCGGTGCCGAGCCGGGCTTCGGCCGACGACCAGTCGACGGGACACAGTCGCGACTGCGGCCGGCCCGTCGCGGCGGCGAGCCGCCGCACCCAGCGGTCACCCGGCACGTCGGCCCCTTCCTCCGTGTCCCCGGCGGGCAGGAAGGCCGCCGCCGGGTCGGCCCGGCGGGCCGTCACCGCGACCAGGTGCGACGCGCCGTCGTCGTTGTCCCGGACGATCCCGCAGCCGATCCAGCGCTCGCCCACTGCCCACCCGCACAGCTCGGCGAGGCGCCCGGCGAACGGGGCGGCCAGCGGCAGCCCGCTGTCGTCGTCGAGGGTGGGGTCGACGAAACCTCCGGTCGCAAGGATGCGCGACGACCCCCAGCGCGGGCGCAGCGCCTCGACGAGGCGGCGGTGGGCGGTGGTGAGGTCGCCGTCGGCCGGCAGGCGGGCGATGTCCGGGGCCGGGCGGGCCAGCAGGGCGTCGGCGACAACGCGACCGTCCTGGGCAAGGTCGTCGCAGTCCTGCGCAGCCCGTGACGGACGGCCTCGCCACCAACTCCCGTGCCCCGCTTGAGTACGGCTACTCAGGCGCCGGCCCGAGTCGCACTCCTAACGTGGTGGAACGACGTGAGACGGGGGACCGGAGTGCTCGACAAGAGGTTGGCGAAGGGCTGCCTGGGGACCGTGATGGCTCTCGCCGCCCTGGCGGGGATCGTGTTCGCCCTCTACATCGGCATGTGGATCTACATCGGTCCTGCCGGCTGAACAGCGCAGTGCGCAGCTCGGGTGATCGACGGCATACGGCGGCGGATCCGCTGGGTCAGGTCCGGCTTCCGCCGGCTGCGGCTCTCCATACGCCGTGGCGGATCCATTGCCGGTTGCCGACACATGCCACGGCCGGACCGACGAGCATGGACAGCATCCACAGTGCGACGCTGGCGGGTGAGTAGATGTAGTACGGCCATCGATTCGGCAGCAGCGTCGGCAGGAGAAGGAGCGCGATCAGTGTCGCCCAGGTTGTGGGCACAGTGATCACTGCGCGCGACGCCACATCCACACCGATTCCTGGTGCCACGTGTCCCCCTGGCCGAGTTCGGAGCGGATCCCGGAGCGGATCCCGCCCATCAAGTTTGAACGTGTTCAATACGCAACTCGGCTGCGGGGCCACCATCCCGCACGCCGGCCGCGGCGAGCTGGACCTGGAACCCCTCGCCGGGGCGCGGCCCGCCGCCGGCCCGGGTCTGGAGCCGCCCGAAAGTCGGTGAGCAGCCTGACCACTCGGTCGTGGGGCAAGGGCGTTCCCCGGTAGCAGATGAGCTCGAACGCCCACTGCTGCTCCGTGCCGTCGGCAGTTCGCCGGCCGGTGGGCCGGCGCGGGTCCTCGGGTCGGAGCGCTTGGATACGGCGCAGGAGTCCACTGGGCAACCGGAGCGGGTGTGCCGGGCCGTTGAGGCGCTGGTACCAGCGGTCCAGGTGCGTGTGCTCGTCGGCGGCTGCGCGGGTGGAGTTGGGCATCGCGAAGTCGATGTCGGGCGAGTTGCTGTCCGGCCGTTGAACGCGGGCGGACACGGCGGCGGGCCAGGGTGGCTGCGGCGGTGGGGATGCCGGTGCTCTCGGCGCGGGCGCGTTCGGCGAGTCGGGCAGCGGCTTGCGGGGCGCCGTAGTTCAGCCGAGGCCGATCATGACGATGATGACCATGACGCGAACACGGATGGACCGGAGGCCGGGAGTATGGCCTGCTCGGCGCCGTCTCCGCCCGCATCCGCCGTCGGGTGGCCGGGATGACCGTGCCCGAGATCGACCGGCCCCGGCCGCCGCTCAGGACGACCTGCGGATCGCCGACCGGCACGCCGACGCCGGTGACGGGGCCGCCGCACTCCGGGCTGCGGTGGCCGTCCAGGAATGGCGGCGCGTGCTCGGCGAAGCCACCACCACCCTGCCCAACTCATCGTTTCAGTACGAGGAGTGGGATGGGGTGGGGCCATTCGGTGTGGTGACGGGTCATTCCGGGTGGCGTTTGGGTGTGTTGGCGCGGATCAGGGTGTCGTCGGTGGCGGGGTGGGCGAGGGGTTCGGCGGCCGGTCGGAAGCCGGCGAGCACGATGGCGAGGTGGCGGCGCCAGACACCGGGTACCTGGGCCTCGGTGTCGTCGATGAGGACGCGCAGCGCGAGGAGACTCGCGTACACGTCGGTGCGGGTGATCTCCTCGCGCACCCGGCTGGTGCGCTTGGCGCGGGTGAGGAGGTCGTCGACCAGGCCGAGCAGTTCCGTGCGGCGTTCGTCGGCCTCCGGGGGGATGGCCGCCCACAGGCGGGTGAGCCAGCCGTGGCGGACGGCCAGCACCGTGCCGGTGTCCCAGAGTGCCTGTTCCAGGGCCCGGTCGTCCGGCTGCTGTTCGGCCGCGCGGCGGAAGCAGTCGAGGATCGAGTCGAGGATCTCGTCGCTGAGCGCGGCGAGCAGGGACTCCTTGGTGGGGAAGCGGCGGTAGAGGGTGCCCATGCCGACGCCGGCGCGGGCGGCGATCTCCTCGACGCCGGCGTCGGGGCCGAGTTCGGCGAAGACCTCCCACGCGGCCCGCAGCAGCTTCTCCCGGTTCTGTGCCGCGTCGCGGCGCAGGGCCTTGGGCTTGGCAGGTGCGGGCCGGTGGGGGGTGGTCATCGCGGGGTCCGGTCCTCGTGCTCGGTCACCGGTTCACCGTCGTGAGCCGGGGCGATCCCACGCTGTGGTCGCTCCGGCGGCGCCGGGCCGTCGGGATGGCGAGGGAGGCGGCGGCGGCGAGCCCGGCGCTGATGGTCAGGAACCAGAAGGTACTGGTGTAGCCGGAGTCGTCGGGGAACGGGTGGGTGGCCGTGACCCCGGAGGACAGGATACTGGCCGCCACCGCGCTGCCGATCGCGCCGCCGATGGTGCGGATGTTGGCGTTCATGCCGCTGGCCGCGCCGGTCTGGGCCGGGGGGACGGCCTCGACGACGATGGCGGACATGGCGGAGAAGGCGAGGCCGAGGCCGACGCCGATCAGGGCCGAGGCGGTGTAGATCTGCCAGGCGTGGTCGTGCCGCAGGGCGAGCATCGCGAACGGGGCGATGGTGATCAGGCTGCCGGCGATCAGCACGCGCTTGGAGCCGTAACGGGCGGCGAGCTTGCCGGCCAGGACGCCGAGGGCGAACATGCCGCCCGTCATCGGCAGCATGTAGATCCCGGACCGGGTCACGCTCGCGGTGAAGCCGTAGCCGGCCAGGTGCTCGGGTGTCTGGACCAGTTGCGGCAGGAAGGTCATCGAGGTGTACATCCCGATGCCGAAGAGCAGCGCGACCAGGTTGGTGGTCCAGACGGCCGGGATACGCATCACGCGCATGTCGATCAGCGGGTTGTCCGAGCGCAGCTCGGTCACGATCCAGTAGCCGGCGAAGACCACCGCGGCGGCGAACAGGCCCATGATCCGCAGGGAGCCCCAGCCCCACTTCTGCCCCTCGCTGACGGCGAGCAGCAGGGCCACCAGCCAGACGGAGAGCAGCAGCCCGGCACGCCAGTCGATCCGGCCGGGGACGCGCACGGGGGACTCGGGGACGAACAGGTAGGTGGCGATCGCGGCGGCGCAGACGAGGATCATCGGCGCCCAGAACAGCCAGTGGTAGTCCAGGTGGTCGACGATCGGCCCGGCCAGGATCAGGCCGAGCCCGGCGCCGACGGCGGTCAGCGCGGCCGTGACGCCGACGGCGCTGCGGACCTTGGCGGGCGGGAACTCGTCGCGGATGATGCCGAACGCGAGCGGCACCACGGCACCGCCCGTGCCCTGGATGATCCGCGCGACGATCATCGGACCGACGGAGTGGGAAGCGCCGGCCAGTGCGGACCCGGCGGCCAGGGCGACGAGCGTGACGATCAGCATCCGCTCCTTCCCGACCTTGTCGCCGATCCGCGCCAGGATCGGGGTCGCCACGGAGGCGGACAGCAGGTAGCCGGTCATCAGCCAGGTCGCGGTGTCCTGGGTGGTGTGCAGGCGCTCCATCAGGGTCGGCAGGACCGGGACCACCAGCGATTGCAGCAGGGAGAACGCGCCGACGCCGAGCAGCAGCACGGCGAAGGTCAGGTTGTGGTGGGGGCGTTTGGTGCTTGTTCGGGGCATGGGTGTGGGCTCCAGCGGAACACGTAAGCGGAGATTCAATTCCGCATCGAGGCTAGCAGAAGCGGAGAATAGACTCCGCATAGTCGGTTCCACTCGACGCTCGCACGCGGACGCCGACCAGCACTTCTCGCCGCTCCGGCCCAGGGCGTAGTCCACGACCTCCACCGAATGCCCTGCGAAGAACGCCCGGACATGCGCCTCGAGGGCCTCCGCGGCCCGCAGGCTCGTATCACTGGACGTAGGCGACCGTGCCAACGACCTCGGCGAGGGGCTGAGTGCCAACGACGGCCGGCGCGAGGGCGTAGGCGGTGGACAGGGCCGGGGCAGGACGCCGAGGGGGTTGCGGGTCGCGCCGGTGCCCTGCCCCTCCGTGGCGCGGCCACCGTTCGTATGCTGGTCCGCGGGTGGTGGCGGCCTCCCCGGACCCCGGACGGTGCCGCGCGCCGCGGAAAGGGGGCACGGACATGCGGAAGCGGAAGAGGCGCACGGCCTGGTCGCTCACCTACTTCCTGCTGGGCGGTGTGTGCCTGCTGATCGCCGTGGTGATGGCGACGGGCCTGGCGACGACGAGGGCCGCGCGGGGTGGAACACCTGATCCCGGTCCTGATCCTCGGCGTCCCGGGTGCGGTGCTGACGTTCCGCGCGCCGGTGTTCGGCGTCTCCTACGGGTCGGCCGGGGTGAAGTACTCCGGGCTGCTCAGGGCGCGCTCCTGCGCGTGGGCGGACATCCGGGAGGTGCGGGTGGCCGTCCTGGAGGGCACGGTCTACTCGTCCGACGTCCCGGAGCTGGTGCTGGCCTCCGGCGGGACCGACCAGCTGCACATGCTGGCGGGCCACGGCTCGGGCGGGACCAACAGGCGGGTCAAGCGGCTGGTGGCCGAGTTGGAGGCGGCGCGCGCGGCCGCTTCCTGACGCCGGTCGCTTCCCACCGGCTGCGCGCGGCGCAGGCAGGCTCCCGGTACCGGTTTCCCGACGGGCTCCCCGGGGCTCAGGCGTTGGGCCATGGTGGGCTCGGAGCGCATGGCACGGCAGCGGTTGCCGGCCAGGCTCGACGACAGATCTCGACCGGACTCATCCGCATCGGCTGACCCCACCCACCACCAGGAGGCCGCCACCGGAACATCCCGGTGGCGGCCTCCGCCGCGAACTCCGGGCAACCGGATCCGCTCCTCCGTCCGCGGTGCGGCCTACCGTCCGCGGAGCGCCCGGTTGTGGCTGCCCGACGAGAACGGTGCCGTCGCCCCTGCGGCCCCGGGCGCCGTCATCGGTGCGGAGCGGCCGGGGGCCGTCGCCGCGCTGGCGTAGCCGCGGGTGCGCGGCGCTCTTGTGCACCCGCACGCTGGGGCAAGGGCCGGCCCGTTGCCCGAACCCCGAGCGGGCAAGGGCCGGCCTTTCCCCGATGCGCCTCACGGTGTCGGTGCCGACTGGGATGCTGGGCGGCATGGACGACGCGGCGCTCTGCGGGGCCGGGTCTACGGCGCCGACCACGACGACCCGGACCCCGGCCCGCGGTTCTGCGCGGGGGAGCGGGCGTGGCTGCTCGTGGGCCAGGGCTGCACGGAGGAGTCGCTTCAGGTGCTCGCCCCGTATGTCGCCATGGGCTGGTGGACGGCTGCCGAGACCGCGGCGGAGCTGCTGGAGGCGAGCGGCCGGGCCGACGACGCCATCGTCCTGCTCCGCACCCACGACCACCTCGATCAACAACTGCGACCAGCTGGCCGACCTGCTGGCCCGGCACGACCGGATCGAGGAGCTGCGCGCGTACGCGGAGACCGCGCACCACTGGCACGCCGCGCAGTGTGGACGATCACGTGATTCGGCTCTGTCGAAGATCTTGTGATCAGGCTTGAGTCAGACGGCCCGGATGGTTGTGCGCCTCGGCTGCGCACGTCTGGCTTGTCGGCACCTCGGGCTGTCATCTCTGCGATTCGCGAAGGACGACCGGAGAGGGGCCGCGTGTGCAGATTGCCGGCGTCGACGTCTACGTGAATCACCCCGTCCTGGCGCTGGGATCAACTGACTGGCTGCCGGCCTTGAGCCTGAAGGAGGAACCGGCGGTCTCCTGCGACACCCATGTTGCGGTGCGGGTAAAGGCTCAGGTGCAGCTCATCAAGGTTCGGGTCTTCGCCGAGCCGATCCACGAGGGACCCGGGCCGGACGACTCCTTCGTGACGGTCTTCGACGGGCCGCTCGCGCTGGCCGACGGACGGCTCGTCATCGGTGACGTCATGGGCGAGACCCGCTTCGTGAAACTCATCGGCGAACAGGGCAGACGATGGGTCCGAGTGGCTGTGAATGAGCCCGGCTGGAATGCCGTAGCCGTCGATATTTCGGTGGGCCCGAAGCTTCAGTAGGCGTCCTCACCGGGGTCAGACCGTGAGAAGTATCCGCTTGCACCCGGTCTGCTGCGGGTCCTGCGTGAGACGGATCCTGATCACGTCCTGCTCGACGGGACGCTCGCCGAGTGCGACCGGGTCGGCGACAGCCGGGCCGACTTCTCTCAGAAGCACCGCCGTCACGGCGTGAACGTGCAGGTCGTGGCCGATCCCACCGGCAACCTGCTGTGGATCTCATCCGCCCTGCCCGGCCGAACCCACGACCTGACCGCGGCCCGTACCCACCGCATCATCCGGATCTGCGAACGCCAGGGCGTCCCCGTGCTCGCCGACCGCGCCTACATCGGGGCCGGCCCCTGGGCGACCACGCCCATCAGACGGCTTCCCGGCCAAGACCTCACCACAACCCAGCAGACGATCAACCGAGCCCTGTCAGCGGCACGAGCACCGGTCGAACGAAGCATCGCGCGACTCAAGTCCTGGCAGATCCTCCGCCGGGCCCGCTGCAGCCCCAACCGGATGACCGTCATCGCCGCAGCCGTCCTCACCCTGGAACGTCAACGCTGATGAATCTCATTGCCGTTCCAGGGTGAGGACGGATTGGGACTGGCCGTCATCCAGTTGGGAACCGTCTCACGACCAGACAAGTCGCCCTTCGGCAACGGAACAGACCGGATAGTCCCCCGCGCCGATCCTCGTCAGCATCTCCGCCACGGAGTCGAAGTAGTGAGCCAGTGACGCGTACTCGCCGGTGACTGTGGGCGCACCCACGAACCATCTGCCGATACGTCCGTCCCTCGCGTCGATGAACTGTCCCATCCAGCCGTCCCGGTCCGACTGGAACGGGATCCACTCCTCGCGCCATTCGCTCCCACCGGACAAGGGGTGATTCGCGTAGAGCCTCTCCATCGCCCGGATGCCCAGAAAGAAGCTTCCCTCGTCGGGGAACCCGTCGAAGCCGCAGCACATCACGTCGTCGTCGACGTCTTCCTCCGGCAGATCCAGATTGTTCTGCAACAGCCACGTCCGTAGGTCCCCATGAAGGGAGATCCCCATCCGTTCCTCGGCTGCCGCGAGCATCTGCTCCGTAGCGGGCCCCGGCAGATCCGCGTGATCGGCCGGCGCGTGCTCTCGAAGAAGGCTCATCACACGCGACCAACTCTCAGCCACACTCATCGCCCTATGCCCTCTGTCCTCTCTACAGGGATGTCTCCGTCCGACTACGCCACTGCGGAGGTTGGGAAGTACCGGCCGGAGAACCTTGCAGGGATGGTACTTCGAGCATGCGTTCCATCCCTCCCCATAATCACCTTCCGCCCCGAAGCGCAGGACCGGCCCCTCAGCGAAGTGACCGCCCGCGACTTTTCACAGACAACCCACCGTGCCCGGTGGGCCCAGCCGAGGAGCTTCCAGGCTCAAGCGAGGGCCGCGGCGTCACCCCGGAGTGGCGAAGCTGAAAACGCTCACCTTGTCGTTTAACGTCCGGCTTCGAAGAAGTCGAAGACGCTGGTGAACAGGTCGGCGACGACACCGCGGCCGCCGACCCGGCCGAGGTCCACGACGCCGGCGAGGCGGTCAAGGCGGAGGCCGACGCCGAGATCGAGGCGAGCTCCTTCCCTCGCCGCCGGCGGAACCCTCGACGGCCCCGCCAACCGCACCGGCCTGGGCGACGATCCCACGTTCCGGCCCGGCACGTGGCTGCGCAAGCAGGGCAAGGCCCGCACCGACGGCAAGCTGACCGAGCAGCAGACTGCGCTCCTGGACGCACTCACCCGACACCCCGAGACCGTCACCGGCTGACCCGCCCCGCAAGATCCCGCCGTCCCGGCCCACCAGGCCGGGACGGCCGTCGCACCTCGTTCCCGACTTCCGGAGGCACCGCGCGATGACCGGCACCACCCGCCCCGACCCGGCTCGCACCGCCGCGCCCGAACGGCTGGAGCTGGGCCTGTACAGCAGCCGGCCCGAGCCCGCCGACCGTGACCTGGGCCGACCGATCCTCGACTCCCCTCCGGTGCGCGGTTCGATGTGGCTGCGCTAGTACTGCAACGGTGCTTACTGTGGCGAGGCTTCAGCTCTTGGGCTGTGGCCTCGTCGTTTGTAGTGGCTGGTCCGGGCCTGGTGTTGGCGT
>NZ_JBSHBN010000196.1:0-16200 GCF_053612025.1 Kitasatospora sp. NPDC054768 | reverse complement strand
GGTCTTCTTCGGGCCCGTCTGCAGGATCATAAACACAAGAGTCGTAGCCGACAACACAGCCAGACGACAACTCGGTGGGCGCCACAACAAGCTAGGGCGAAGCTCCGGGGGGGGGGGGGGGGGGCTCGGGGGGCTTTGGTGTCGAAATTAGTTTGTTGGGCCCCCCCGGGGGGCGGGCCCGCGCCGGTGGGGCCCCCCGCCCGGCCACCCGCCCGGTGACGCCGCCTCGTACGGCCGACCACCGGAGCACCGAACAGGAGAGAGAGGACCATGTACGAGCAGCCGCCGCCCCAGGTGCCGCCGATCGACCGCACGGTCGGCTACGACGCGTACCTGAAGGTGTACAAGGAGACCGTCGACGTCGGCGACGACCGGAACGCGGCCGCGCGCCCCGTCCGGGCGCCCGTCGGATTCACCGGCGGCCCTCGGCCGACCAGCGTGGTGGCCCCCACCTTGAAGGAGGGCGCCGATCCCACCGAGCACCCGACCACACTGATCATGGACGGCCCCGGGGGGATCTACGGCCCCAGCTTCGCGGACCCGGCCCCCTGGGCCTGCGGCGGCGCCCCCACCCCCGGCTGCCTGCCGCCCCCACCCCCCGCCATCGGAGGCCTCTACTGAACCCTGCCAGCCGTCCCCGTACACACGAAGGGAAAAGCAACCATGACCATGGAAGACGTCCGCGAGGAACACCGGGTGTGGTCCCCCACCCCGCAGCTCCCCAGACTGGCCCCTCCGATCGACCGCACCGGCCGCACCGGCAGCGCCCTGGGCAACACCCCCGGCGTCGAGGCCGACAGCTTCTGGGACATCGTCAAGACCATCGCCCCGATCGCCGCCAGCGTGCTGCTCTGACGGGATCCCCCCACGGACACCTCGTCCGTACCGTGCCGGCCGCGCGGCCCATCCGCCGCCCGGCCGGCACTCCGCTGCTCCGCAGCTGCCCGGTCGCCCGACCCCCTGTCCGGCCGAACGTCCGTTCAGTAGCATGAACCCGCCTCCGCCCGCGGCCCCGAGGGGACGAGTGACCGCCATGACCACCCTGACCGCCAACACCCCGCCCGTCGACGTCGTGGACATCGACGTGGACATCGACCTGATCCTGGACGACGACGGCGGCACCGTCGCGGACGCCGCCCCGGCTCCGGGAACCCTCGCGTCCGGAGCACCGGTGCTGATGACCCCGCCGCAGAGCACCCAGGCCGTCTTCGAGTTCGACCCGCCCGTCCAACTCGACCCGCCGCTCCTGGTGGACGCGCTGCCCCCGCAGGTCACCCAGATGGTCACCGGCGACGACCGCTGAAGGCCCGCGCCGCCGCATGGACCCCGACCGCCGCTCCGCGCACCGCTACACGCGCCCCTTCGACCGCTTCCCCTCCCGCCGCGAGCACCAGGCCCGGTGGGCCGAACTGTCCCGCGCGATCGCCGCGGCCGGCCCGCCGGGCGGTGAACCGTCCGAGCAGAAGGGCGAGTTGACCGTCCTCGGCTCCGGCATCGAGGCCGCCGGCTTCACCCGCGCCGACGAGCGCCTGCTCCACGAGGCCGACCACGTCTTCCACTGCGTGGCCGATCCCGCGACGATCGTGCGCATCAACGCCTGGCGCCCGGACGCCTACGACCTCGGCGTCCTCTACGACGACGCGAAGGACCGCTACCTGACGTACGTCCAGATGTCGGAGGCGGTCCTGCACTTCGTGCGGGCCGGGCGCCGGGTGGCGGCGGTCTTCTACGGCCACCCGGGCATCTTCGTGCTGTCCAGCCACCGCGCCGTGCGGATCGCCCGCCGCGAGGGCCACACCGCCGTGATGCGCCCCGGCATCAGCGCCCTGGACGTGCTCTGCGCCGACCTCGGCGTGGACCCGAGCACCCCCGGCATGCAGACCTTCGAGGCCTCCGACCTGCTGATCCGCGGACGACGCCTCGACCCCGGCCTGCACCTGGTGCTCTGGCAGGTCGGCATCGTCGGCGAACTCGACTACCGGCGCGCCGGGTTCACCAACCGCCACCTGCCCGTCCTGCTGGACCGGCTGGAGGAGGTCTACGGGCCGGACCACATCGTGGTCAACTACATCGGCGCCCGCTACCGGGGCCTCGACCCCGTCACCGCCCGGTACACCGTCGCCGCCCTGCGCGACCCGGCCGTGCAGCGCACCGTCACCAGCGCCTCCACCTGGTACCTGCCGCCCGCCGTCGCCGCCCCGGCCGACCCGCGGGTGCTCGAACGCCTCGGCCTGCTCGAACCCGGCCGGACCGTCCGCCCGCCCGACGGCCCGCTGCGGGTCGTCGACGCGTACGGCCCCCGCGAACTCGCCGCCCTCCGCGGCTTCGCCGACTTCCGCGTCCCGGCCGGCTACCACTGGCAGGAGGACACCCCGGGCGCCCGCTTCGCCCTGGCCCTCGGCGAGGACGGCGCCCTGCGCGAGCGCTACGTCCGGGATCCCGCGGCCGCCGTCGCGCACTGGGCCCCGCCGGACCTCGGAGCCGACGAACGCGCCCTGCTGGCCCGGCGCGAGGACCTGGCCCTGCAGGCCGCCGCCCGGGGCGTCCCCCGGCGGCCCGGGCCGGAGGCGGCACACCGGCTGCGCACCCTGCTCACCCGCAAGTCGGAGGCCCGCCGGCTGGCGCGGGACGGCGCGGCGGGCTGGCCGTCGATCCGGCGGGACCTGGACTCCGTCCTCGCCGGGGCCCTGTACCCGTGGACGGGCCTGTACGGCACCGCGGACGGCGGCCTCTCGGTCTACGTCCTGGGCCGCGCGACCGACCCGCCCCGGCACCGGGTCCACGTCGACGGCCTCCGGGTGACCGGCCCCAGTTACGCCCACGGCGTGCTGCGCTGGCGCGCGGCGGACGGCGGCGTCGGCGGCGAGCTGCGGACGGAGTTCGGCCGCGACGGCCGGCGCCGGCTGACCGGAACCGTCGCGGGCGCGGCGGTGCGCCTGACCGAGTACCCGCTGCCGCAGGTGCCACCGCTCGCCGACCTCGTCGGCGGGTACCGCAGCGAGGGCCTGCGCGTGGACGTCGTACCCGGCGCCCCCGGCTCGGCCCCGCGTCTGCGCGTCACCCTCGACGGCGAACCCGTCACCGCCGCGGTGGTGATCGGACCGGCGGGCTTCGAGGTGGACGGCGTCACCGTCCCCTTCTCCGCGGCCGTGGCGGAGCCCGCCCGTCGCCTGTACGGGGACTACCGGCTGCGGCTGCCCGACCGCCCGGGCGGCGCCCGCCTGGAGGTCGCCGCGGACGGCGTCGTGCTCGACGGCCGGCCCGTCCCCGGGGCCGGGCCGAGCGGACGGCGGCTCGGCTGGCGGGACGGACCGGAGCTCTTGCCCTCCGCCGACCTCACCCTGCTGCTCGACCCGATCACCCTGCACCCGATGCTGCACGGCACCGGCCGGACGGCGGACGGCGAACCGTTCCCGCTGCTCGGCATGGTCCCGGTCGACGGCGAGGCCGCCCGACGGCTCGCCGCCCGGCCGCGGTTCGGCATCCCGGCCGGCCCCTGGGCCCACCTGACGGCGCTCGCCGCCGGGGCGAGCCACGACGGCGGGCTGTTCTGGTGGCACGGCTGGGAGCAGTCGGCCACCGCCCTGCGGACCGTGGAGCAGGCCCTGCGGGACGGCGGCCGGTAGCGCCCGGCACGGACCCGGCCGGCGACGGCCGGGTCCGTACGGACACAGGGACGGGGACGGGGATCAGCGCAGGCCGGCGAAGAGGTCGTCCTCGGGAAGGGCCGCGCCGGTGGTGTCCTTGACCCGCACGAAGGTCTCCACGCCCATCAGCTCGGTGAACCGCTCCTTGCCCATCTTCAGGAAGAAGATGTTCTCGCCCTGGCTGGCGTGCGCGGCCAGGGCGTCGAACTTCCGGCCGCCGAACGCGGTGGTGTCCACCCAGGTGGTGATCTCCTCGTCCGGCAGGCCGATCTCCGACATGTCCGGCATCTCGGACGCCTCCGACTCCTCCGCCGCCCCGGACTCCTGCGCCGCCTCCGGCTCCTCCCAGTCCGCGCCGAACTCGCGCATGACCTCGCCGAACCGCTGCATCGCCGAGCGCGGCGCCGTCGTCCAGTAGACCTTCGGCGTCGGATCGGTCAGCTCCAGCGCCGCCATGGTGATGCGGTGGGCCTGGATGTGGTCGGGGTGGCCGTAGAACCCGTTCTCGTCGTAGGTGACGACCACGTCGGGCCGGTAGTGCCGGATCAGTTCGGCGAGGCGGGCGGCGCCCTCCTCCACCGGCGTGCGCCAGAACGACCCGGGCTCGTCGTTGCTCGCCCAGCCCATCATCCCGGAGTCGGCGTACTCCAGCAGCTCCAGGTGACTGACCTTCAACACCTCGCAGCTGGCCTCCAGTTCCTGCCGGCGCATCGCGGCGACGGCCTCCGGGTCGTGGCCGGGCTCGCCCGGCTTGACCCCTCCCGGTCCGTCACCGCACCGGCCGTCCGTACACGTCACGAGGACCGTGCGGACGCCCTCCGCCGCGTACCGGGCGAGGACACCCCCGGTCCCGGTGGCCTCGTCGTCGGGGTGGGCGTGCACCGCCATCAGCGTCAAGGGCCGGTCAACCATGAAAATCCATCCTCCGATGTGAAAAGTACTCGCCCCAGTCTGCGCCACGGGGCGGGGTCGTCGCCGGGGTTGTCCCGTTCCGCGTCGCGCACCCGGCAATCCGCGAGACAGCCGCTATCCACGCCCGGCGGCCACGGTGACCGGCAGGCCGGCCTCGATGCGGCCCAACAGCCGTCCGCCGTGGACGCCGGGGGTGTCGAAGACGCCCTGGCCGTCGGGGTCGTCGTCGGCGCCGGCGCTCAGGACCTCGGGCACCAGCACCGCCGCCGCGGCGGCGGGCGCCTCGGCGCCGGTGGGCGCCGAGTAGGCGGCGGCGAGGTACGCGGGCGCCAGGACGGGGCCGTGCAGGGTCCCTTCGACCAGGTCGGGCTCGAATCCCGCGGACAGCACCGTGACCCGGGCGTGCAGGTCCCCGTGGACCATGACCAGCTTGTCCGTCATGTTGCCGACGAAGGCCTCCACGTGGACGCTGCCGCGGACCAGCAGCTTGGCGTCACCCTCCAGGTACACGGCGGCCGCCCGGAGGTCGCCCAGCACTATCAGCGCGGAGCAGCCGTCGTCGATGGTGAGGACGGCGCCGCTGACGTCGAGGTCACCGTCGACGACCAGGCCGGTGCCGTCCAGCTCCGCGGCGTCGAGGTCGAGGTGCCCGTCGATCGCCAGGGCGCCGGCGTGGACGTCGTACGACTCCTCGTAGAGGTTCTCGTACGTGGAGACGGGCAGGCCGCGGCGCTCGAACAGGGCGACGGACTCGTCCCAACTGTGCAGCGTGGTGGTGATGTTCATGGGGCAGACTCTGCCATGCGACACTGTCAGCCGATCGCAACCGGATCGAGACCGATCGGTTCGCCCGTCCCGGACCCGCCGCTCCCTCGGGTTCCCTACGCTGTGGCCGATCCACTGCGGCCGGCCCGCTCCGGCCGGCCGCGTTCGGTCCGGGATTTTCGAGGGGGAGCCCATGGAGCTCGACGCATTCATGGAACTGGCCGGTCCACCGATCGGCGCCGCGATCGCCGCCTACGGCGACTCGGTGCTGACGCAGGCGCAGGACGCGGCCGCGACGGCCACCGTGGGCCTGGGCACACGCATCCTCCAGCGCGTCTGGAACCGGCGCGACGAGCGGCAGCGCGAGGACCTGGAGACCAACGTCCTGGAGGCGGCGGAGGAGGGCGCGGGCGCGGACGCCCAGGGCGCGCTGCGGCAGGCCGTGCGGCGCACGCTCCACCAGGACCCGGCGCTGCTGGCGGAGCTGGCCGCGCTGCTGGCGCGGGCGCAGCCGGCGCCGGTCAGCATCGTGGTGAGCGGCCAGGGGGCCGTCGTCAACACCGGCAGCAACAGCGGGACGATGAGCAGCAGGACCGTCGTCCACCGGGACGGCACCCGGTGACGTCGCCCACCCACCATTTCAGCGGCGCCGGACAGATCGCCAGCTTCAACAGCTCCAACGACGGCCTGATGGTCACCCAGGTCACGACGATCGTGCTGCCCTCCGAGGCGCTGCGCTCCGCGGCCGACACCCCGGCCGTCGACGTCGTCCACCTGCTCCGGCCGAACGGCCGCTTCACCGGCCGGCAGCGGGAACTGGCCGCGCTGCGGGAGGTGTTGAGCGCCGAACGCACCGGGCCCGGCGCGGCGACGGCGGTGCTCCACGGGCTGGGCGGGGTCGGCAAGAGCACCCTGGCGCGGCAGTACGCCCAGAGCTTCCGCACCGCGTACGACCTGGTCTGGTGGATCGAGGCGTCCTCCCCGGGGGCCGTGGAGGAGGCCCTGGCCGAGATCGCCCGGCGGCTGAACCCCGTGTGGGCCGGAACCGCGCAGCGGCCGGAGCTGACCGCCTGGGCGCTGGCCTGGTTCCAGCACCACACGAACTGGCTGCTGGTGTACGACAACGTCGAGGACCCGGCGCTCCTCGCACCGTTCCTGGGCAGCCTCACCGGCGGGCACCACCTGGTCACCACCCGGCTCGCCGACGACTGGGACGCGGTCGGCGTCGACTCCGGCGACGCGCTGCTCGCACTCGACGTCCTCCCGCAGGAGCAGGCGGCCGAGCTGCTGTGGTCCTGGGTCTCCGAGTGGGACGGGTCCGACGAGTCGCGCTGGGAGGTCGGGCAGCTGGCCCGGGAGCTCGGCGGCCTCCCGCTCGCCCTGGACCAGGCGGGCGCCTACCTGCGCCGGACCCGCACCACGGTCGCCGCCTACCGCGGCCGGCTCGGGCTCCAGCTGTCCAGGACCCCGGCGGGCCGGGACCCGCAGCGCACCGTCGCCAGGGTCTGGCAGGTCTCCCTGGCGGCGGTCGCCGAGGACGACCCGGTCGCGGTCGACCTCCTGCACGCCCTGGCCTGGCTGGACGCCGACGGCTGCCCGCGCGACCTGGTGGACCGGCTGGCCCCGGACGAGATCGCGGCCGACGACGCGCTCGGCGTCCTGCACGCCTACAGCATGATCGGCTACGCCTGGCGCGACGTCCGGGTGCACCGGCTGGTCCAGGGCGTGCTGCGCGCCGACGCCCTCGCCCGGCGCCCGGCGGGGGCCGCTCCCCGGGGCCGGTACGAGGCCGAGCAGGCCCTGCTGCGGACCGTGCGTCCGGCCGGGCCCGACCAGGACCCCGATGCCGCCGAATTGGCCCGCCTGGTCGGCCAGATCCGTGCCCTGGCCGCGACCGACCCGCGGGACAGCTGCGACTCGGCGGTGTTCAACCTCTACGCCGGCGCCGCCCTGCACCTGGAGGCCGGGGGGCAGACCACCCGGACGCTGCCGCTGTACGAGGCGTACGAGGCCCAGATCCGGCACGGGCTCGGGCCCGAGCACCCGCTCGCGCTGGTGGCCCGCTCCGCGGTCGCCCGGGTCCACCTCGCGACCGGCCGGCCCGACCGGAGCATCGGGATCCTCGGCCCGCTCCTGGAGCAGAGCCTGCGGGTCCACGGCCCCGGGCACCTCACCACCCTCAACATCCGCAGCAGCCTCGCCTCCACCCACCAGGCCCGCGGCAGCGTCCAGCAGGCGGTCGAGGAGTACGAGAAGGCCGCCGACGACAGCCGGGTCGCCCTCGGCCCGGACCACCTCAGGACCCTCACCCTGCTGAGCGACCTGGCGGGCGCCCACGCGGCCCTCGGCCGGTTCGACCGGGCCATCGGGATCTACGAGGACCTGCTCCGCAGGGACCTCGCCGACACCAGACCCGACGACCTGCCGGGGCCCATGGTCGGGCTCAACGGCCTACGGCTGCGCAACAACCTCGCCGGGGCGTACGAGACCGTCGGCCGCTACCGGCAGGCGATCGCCCTCTACCAGGAGGTGCTGGCCGACTTCGAGGAACTCGTCGGCTCCGAACACCCCGACACCCTCAGCTGTCTGAGCAACCTCGGGTACGCCCACCACGCGGCCGGCGACCTGGAACGGGCCAGGGAGATCTACCAGGACGTCCTGACCCGGCGTGCCGACGCCCTGGGCGAGGAGCACCCCGACACCCTGCTCAGCCGGAGCAACGTCGCCCACCTCTGCCTGACGAGCGGTGACATCGCGACCGGGTTCGACCTCTGCCGCACGACGCTGGCCCAGCGCACCGGGGTGCTCGGCCCGGAACACCCCGAAACCCTGGTCAGCCTCTCCATGCTGGCCTCCGCCCACGACGCGGCCGGCGAGCCGGAACGGGCGCTCCCCCTGTTCGAGGAGGCCCTCCGCCTGCGCCGCGAGGTCCTCGGCCCGGACCACCCGGACACGCTGCGCAGCGCCGGGAACCTCGCGGTCGCCTACCACGGGCGGGGCGAGTCCGCCCGGGCCGTCCCGCTGTTCGAGACCGTGCTGGCCGAACAGGAGCGGCTGCTCGGCCCGGAGAGCCGCGACACCGTGCTCACCCGCAACAACCTCGGGGTGGCCTGCCGGGGCGCGGGCGACCTGGAGCGGGCACGGTCGCTGCTCACCACCGTGCTGGAGCAGCGCACCCAGCTGCTGGGCCCGGACCACCCGGACACCCTCGGCAGCCGGGCCGCCCTGGCCCGGGTGCACGAGGCGGCGGGCGACGTCACCGGGGCCGTCGAGGGGTACCGGGCCGCCCTCGCCGGACTGACCGAGGCGGTCGGGACGGACCACCCCGTCTCCGTCGTGGTGGCGGGCCTGCTGGCCGAAGCGCTGCGCACGCGCGACGATCCCCGTCCGCGGCAGTAGCCCGGCGGGTCGGTAGCCCGGTGGGTCCACGCGTGGTGCCGGGACGGGACGGGACGGCTCTCCTACCATCGGGGCGACAGCGGATCCCAGGGACGGGTTGGCCCCATGACCGACGGCACCACCGGGATCGACCGGTCGAAGCCGAGCATCGCCCGCGTGTACGACTACCTGCTCGGCGGCACGGACAACTACGCCGTCGACCGCGAGGTCGGCGACTTCTTCCTCCACGAGTTGCCCGGTTCGGTGGCCATTCCGTTCGCCAACCGCCGGGCCCTGGTCCGCGCGGTGGGCGCCATGGCCGGCGACGGCGTCCGACAGTTCGTCGACCTGGGCAGCGGCCTGCCCACGGCCGAGAACGTGCACCAGGTGGCCCGGCGGCACCGCGCCGACGCCCGCGTCGTCTACGTCGACAACGATCCGACCGTGCTCGCCCACGGCCGGGCGCTGCTGGCCGCCGACCCCCGCACCACGCTGGTCGGGGCGGACCTGCTGGAGCCGGAGGGGATCCTCGGCGACCCCGACGTACGGCGCCTGATCGACTTCGACGAACCGGTGGGCGTCGTCTTCAGCGCCGTCCTGCACCACCTGGAGGATTCCGAGCGGCCCGCCGCTCTCGTGCGCTGGTGGGCGGAGCGGGTGCCCCCGGGCAGCCTGGTCTACATCTCCCACTTCCGCTCCGGCGGGAACGAGGAGACCAGGCGCATGGAGCGCAAGCTCCAGGAGAGCTTCGGCCGCGGCCGCTGGCGCACCGACGGGGAGATCCTCGCCCTGTTCGGCGACCTCGACCTGCTCGCACCGGGGCTGGTGCCCTGCCCGCTGTGGCGTCCGGAACCCGCGCCGGGTGACGGTGGCGCCGCGGCCGAGGGCGGCCTGTCGGTGTGGGAGCGGCTGATCTCCTGCGGGCTGGCCCGCACGTCCTGATCGTCGCGGGCCCCGTCCGCAGGGGCCCGGCCGGCCGCCGTCGGCCGGGCTCCGCCAACCCCGGTCAGGACAGGTAGTCCTCCAGCCCGCCGTCGCGCCGGGTGTCCAGGGTGACGCAGTGGAAGCCGCCGCCGAGTGCCCGGGAGTGCCGCAGCCGGTGCGGCAGGACGGTGATCCCGGCGTGCTCCAGCTGCTTGATCAGGCTCTCCTGACCGGACTCGACGATCGCGGTGTCCGGGGAGACCATCAGCAGGTTCATGCTGATCCAGCTCTCGCTGAGCGCGTGCTCGGGCGTGTCCCCGGTGGGCTCGGCCGGCGGGCACCACA
Organism: Kitasatospora sp. NPDC054768; assembly: GCF_053612025.1. Lineage (NCBI taxonomy): Bacteria > Bacillati > Actinomycetota > Actinomycetes > Kitasatosporales > Streptomycetaceae > Kitasatospora > Kitasatospora sp. NPDC054768. Next base: position 6,229 of record NZ_JBSHBN010000196.1, on the reverse strand, counting down.
GGATGTCCCAGCCCTTCAGCGGCGCCGGGACGGTCTCCGGGCTGATCCGCTCGGGGTTGAGCAGCACCAGCCCCGGCCGCAGCAGCGCGATGGTGCTGTCGATGTGGGTGTACCCGTAGATGTCGCGCAGCGGGTGCAGCCGCAGGCCCCCGTCGCCGAGCAGGCCGAGGGTGGACTCCAGCCACCGCAGGCCGAGTTCGTTGCCGCTGCGGGAGACCTGGTAGAACACGTCCCGGCCGAGCCGCAGCACGTTCGCGGCGTCGAAGACCGGCTCGGCCTCGCCCAGCAGCGGCAGCCCGTCCGCGTCGGACTCGAAGAGCTCGTCGCCCAGCCGCGGCCGGGGGGCGGCCACCCAGCGCGCGCCGCGGCGCAGGTAGTCCTGGAAGAGCCCGCGCAGGCCGAACACCTCGAAGTAGCGCTGCCGCATCGGGCTCGCCACCTCGATCAGCGTCTCGCCGACCACCAGGGTGAGGTCCCGCGGACAGTAGGAGTGGAAGCCGCCGTCGGCCTCCCAGAGCGGGGAGGCGAACCCGGCCGCGTGGTCGACCGCCTCGGGCCGGTGGACGGTGACGCCGAGGCCGCGCAGGGTGGCCACCAGCGCCTCCAGGTCCTCCTCGGTCTCCTCGACGACCTGCTGGGGGTAGGGGCCCGCCTCGATCGAGGCGAGGTCGGCGGCACTGGTCTTCGGGAAGCAGGACAGCCAGGAGGACGGCTCGGTCTGCTCGGGCAGCCGGGCGCCGGCGGCGGTCCCGACCACGATCTCCCGCAGTGTGGTGAATTCGTCCCAGCTGTGGACCGGACGGGCCGAATCGGACATGGCTCTCCCTTGACACGGGTTTGGGGAAACGCGGAAAGGACGGCGGACGCGACGGCTCGGAACCGCGCGGCTTCGAACCGCACCACAGGACGGCAGCGCCCGGTGGACTCCGAAGGACCGCGGGCCGTCGGCGGAGCGGGGTCCCCCGAACATGCGGAAAACAGCGACGGAAATCGGGACGGATTGATCGCCGGAGCGGCTCCGGCCGACCACGGCGTTACGGGAAATCACTGGCCGGGCAGCCGAATTCGCTTTTCGGAGGGCCGGGATCGCCTGTCAAGCTACCCGGACGACCGACGGCGGCGCAAGGACCGTGATCGGCACCGAACGCGCCGCCGCGCCGAGCCTCCGGTCGGCCCGTCCGTTGTTCAACTCCCCCGCACCGAGGCTGATCAACACCCGGGCGAGGGCCCGAAAGCCGACCCCGCGGGCCGACCCTGGCGAGGGCCGGCAGCCGGCCCGGACGCGGTGCCCGTGGGACCGGCCGTCACCACTGGGCCCCGCGCTCCGGGGCTCACCACCGCCAGGCCCGGCGGATCCGGCTCCCGCCCGCCAGGGCCAGCAGCGCCCCGCCCGCCGCGGCGACCCCGGCCACCGCCAGGTTCTGGCGCTGCGCCCGGCGCCGGCCGGCGGCCTCCGCCCGGGCGGAGGCCGCCAGGAAGGCCCGCTCGACCCCGGCCGCGGCCAGCTCGCCGGCCGCCACCCGCCGCTTGAGCTGCTCCAACCGGACACCCCGGCAGAGCAGTTCGGGGTCCTGGTCGGCGGCCTCCCAGCCCCGGGCGGCCGCCGAGAGCCTGCGCTGCTCGCCCAGCGCCTCGCGGCCCTCCGCCAGCCACCCGCGCAGCCGGGGCCAGGCCTGCGGCAGCGCGTGGTGGGACAGCTCGACGGTGTCCCGGTCCACCACCACGAGCCGGGCCCGGACCAGCCGTTCCATCACCTCGGGCACGCCGGGATCGTCGAACTCGGCCCGCCGGACCGGCTTGCGGGTGCCCTCATCGCCCCCCGGCACCAGGTCTCCCCCCGATAAGAGCCCGCCGCCCGGCGTCAGCCCGTCGCCCAGCGCCGTCGCGCCGCCGGCCGCGTCCTCGCCGGCGCCGAGCAACTCCCCGCCGAGCCGCAGGAACACCGCCCGCGCCCGGGCCTGGCCGGCCGGGTCCAGCCCGTTGTACAGCGACTCCGCCGTCCGGGCCAGCGCGCCCTCGAAACCTCCGGTCGCCTGGAAGCCGGCCAGGGTGAGGGCGTTGCCGCTGCGCCGCCGCCAGGTCTCCAGCAGTGCCGTGGACACCAGCGGCAGCGCGCCCGGCTGCTGCGCGGCGGTCGAGATGAGGACGGCCAGCAGGGAACCCTCGACGGTGCAGCCGGACCGCAGGGCCGGCTCGGTGATCGCCCGCCGCAGCTCGTCCGGCGCCGGACGCCCCACCGACAGCACCGCGTTCCGGCCGGCCTCGGCCAGCCCCGGGTGCTCGGCGAACAGCGGCCCGCACTGGTCCGAGCGGAGCACCAGCACCACCCGGCACCGGGCCGGCGCCGCCACCGGCAGCCCCTCCGGCGCCTGCCTCGCGGTACCCGCGGCGGTCGCCACCAGCGCGTCCAGGAAGCGCGCCCGCTCGGCGGCGTCCCGGCAGCGGGTGCGCAGCTGCTCGCCCTGGTCCACCACCAGCACCGGGTCGCCGGCCGTCGGCCCCGAGGCGCCCCGCGTGCTCTCCCCGACTCGCTGCCCGAGCCGGGCGAGCGCGAGCGCGTACGCCTCCATCGGTCGTTCGCCGGGAGTCAGCAGCGCCACCGGGACACCGCCGTCGGCCGGGGGCCGGCCCGCTCCGCCCCCGGCCCCGGTTCTCCGCCCGGCCGCCGCGCCGGAGCCCGGAGCCCCGCCGAGCCGGGCCAGCAGACCGGCTCTGACCAACGAGGACTTGCCCGCCCCGGACGGCCCGGAGAGGATCACCAGCCTCCGTTCGGCCAGCAGGGCGGCCAGGCGGTCCAGCAGCGCCTCGCGGCCGAAGAAGCGCTCGGCGTCGGCCGCCTCGAACGCGGCCGCACCCGGATAGGGGGCGCTTCCGGCGTCCTGGGAGCGCCGCCGGGCCGCGGTGTCGGCGGCCAGTTCGGCGGCGAGCAGCTGCCAGCGGTGCCGCCACTCCCGCACGTCCCCGCCGCAGGCCTGCACGTAGGCGACGGTGACGGCGAGGCTGGGCAGCCGCCGGCCGCCCGCGGCCACCGACAGGCTGGCCGCCGAACAATGGGCCCGCAGGGCGAGTTGACGGTACGGCGGACTTCCGGCGCGTTCCCGCAGGGCCCGAAGATCGCCCGCGAAGCGCAGCAGCGGCCCGTCCCCGGGGTCCAACGGACTTTCCCGACGCGGCACTACGGCCCCCTTCTCCGTTGATGCGGTGTCCTGAAACCTTGAGTGCCCACGCGCCACACGCGCCGCGTGCGCCTCGTGTCCATCCCCCGGTTATTCATCATGCACAGCACCCGTTGGCGTCAAACAATGGTGCGCGCGGGTCGGTTGTTCCGAGTTGATGTTCAATGTCCAGCCGTACGGCGCCGAACAAAGCCGGTGGGATAGAACCGGACCCCGCAGCCTTCGGCGACTTCGGAGACATCCATGAAGTTCACGCGGTACTGCCGTTCCCTCCTGTCCACACCCGCGATGGCAGTGGAGCGGTACACCAAGAGCCATCAGTCCGGGGCCGACATCGCCATGGTCGATCTGGAGGATTCGGTCCCACCCGCCCGAAAGGAGGAGGCCCGTCGACTGGCCGAGGAGTTCTTCGCGCTCCCGTCCGCCAAGCTCGCGCGCAGCGCGGTGCGCATCAACACCCTGTCCGGACCGGACGGGCTGCGCGACCTGATCGCCATCGCCCGGTACCGCGTCAAACCGGACCTGGTCCTGATCCCGATGGCGGAGTCCCCCCGGGACATCGAGATCGCCGCCGGCGCGCTCGCCGCGGACTGCCCGGAGACGGAGTTCCTGGCGGTCGTGGAGACCCCGCTGGGCATCGAGCACGCGCCCGCCATCGCGGCCGCCGGACACCGGCTGCGCGGGCTGGTCTTCGGCTCGGCGGACTACGCCTTCGCGGTCGGCGCCCGGCTCTCCTGGGAGGCCCTGGCCCACGCCCGCGGCCGGGTGGTCAACAGCGCCCGCGCCGCGGGGGTGGAGGCGATGGACGCACCGTTCTTCGAGGTCTCCGACCTCGTCGGGCTGCGCCGGGAGGCCGGGCTCGCCCGGGACTTCGGGTTCAGCGGCAAGATCGCCGTCCATCCGCGCCAACTCGCGCTGATCAACGAGCTGTTCAGCCCGGGCGAGGAACTGCTGGAGCGCGCCCGCCGGGTGGTCGCGGCCGGTCTGGAGAACGGCCGTTCGGTGACCGTGGTGGACGGGGTGATGGTCGGCATGCCGTTCTTCGAGGCCTCGCAGCGTCTGATCGAGCAGTTCGACCCGCCCCGGCCCGACGGTTCGCACCACACGCAGCACCCCCACCGCGCAGAACACGCGCAACACGCGCAACACGTGCAGCACGCGCAACACGCGCAACACGCGGAGTACCAACCGCAGGGCCACGAGCCCACCGACCCCCCGAACCACGCGACGGAGAAGTGACGATGACCGAAGAATCCATCCTCGGCCCGCGCCGGTACCGCAATGCCGAGGCCATGCTGGCGAGCGCCGACCCGGTCTGGCAGGCGGCCGCCGCCAACGGCCTGATCGGCATCACCGCGGACTCCGAGTCCAACAACCGGCTGATCGTCCGCGAGACCGGCCACGAGTTCGCCAACATGGTCTCCTGCTCGTACCTGGGCCTGAACAACCACCCCGCGGTCCTGGCCGGCGCGGTGGACGCGCTGACCGAGTCCCGCAGCACCTCGCTGGTCCTCTCCACCACCCGGATCCGGCACAACCTGCTGGTGCGGCTGGAGGAGGAGCTCGGCGAGCTGTTCGGCGCGAACATCCTGCCGGGGGCGTCCTGTACCACGCTCACCGCGGGCATCCTGCCGCTGATCGCCTCCGGCCACCTGGACGGCACCTGCCAGGGCGGCGGCGGCCCCCGGGTGATGGTCTTCGACCGCTTCTGCCACTTCTGCATGGCGTACATGAAGCCGGTCTGCGCGGACGAGTCGCTGGTGCTGACCTGCCCGCACAACGACCTGAACTACCTGGAGGACATCTGCCGCAAGTACCCGCGGGTCGCCTACGTCGCCGACGGCGCCTACTCGATGGGCGGCACCGCGGCCCTCGACGGGCTGCTCGAACTCCAGGACCGCTACGGGCTGTTCCTCTACATCGACGACTCCCACTCGCTGTCCATCGCGGGCGAGCGCGGCGAGGGCTACGTCCGCTCCCGGCTGGAGATGAACCCGCTGACGGTGATCACCGCGAGCCTCGGCAAGGCCTTCGGCACCAGCGGCGGCGTCGCGATGCTCGGCAACCGGGAGCAGTTCGAGTTCCTGCACCGGCACGCCGGCCCCATCGGCTGGTCGCAGAACATCCCGCTGCCGATGGTCGGCGCCTCGCTGGCCAGCGCCGCCATCCACCGCTCCCCCGAACTGGCCGACCTCCAGGGAGCACTGGCCCGCAACATCGAGCTCTTCGACGAGCTGCTGCCGACCACCTTCGCGGGCAACGGCCTGCCGGTGCGCCGGGTCGACGTCGGGGAGGCCGAGCGGGCGGTCAAGCTGTCCGCCCAGCTCTTCGAGCGCGGCTTCTACAGCTCCGCGGTGTTCTTCCCGATCGTGCCCAAGGGCGAGGCCGGGCTGCGGCTGATGCTGCGCGCCGACATGGACGAGCGGCTGATCCGCGAGTTCGCCGGCCACGTCAAGGAACTCACCGCCGACCTCTAGGACCTGGGAGCAGCACCATGGGAGGAACCGAACCGGCCGGCTACCGGCTGATCGGCGAGCGCCGCTACCGCGAGGTGGTCGGGCGCTACTACGAGGAGTTCGAGGTCGGCGAGGTGGTCGAGCACCGCCCCGGGCGGACCGTCACCGAGCTCGACAACGTGCTGATGAGCATGCTGAGCATGAACGACGCCCCGCTGCACATCGACGCCGCCTACAGCGCGCACACCCCCTGGGGGAAGCCGATCGTCTCCAGCCTGGTGACGCTCAGCATCGTCGGCGGGATGACCGCCCGCTCGACGAGCGGGCGCACCATCGCCAACCTGGGCTGGGAGAACATCCGGATGACCCACCCGGTGTTCGCCGGCGACACCCTCTACGCGGAGACGGAGACCCTCGCCAAGCGGCTCTCCGAGAGCCGCGCCGGGCAGGGGATCGTGCGCTGCCGCACCACCGGGACGAAGTCCACCGGCGAGGCCGTGGTGGTGTTCGAACGCAGCTTCCTCGTCCCGCTGCGCGGCCACGGCCTGGACGAGGTCGCCGGGTACTGACCCGGCGCCGGGCCCGACGGTCTCCACC
>NZ_JBSHBN010000195.1:0-16306 GCF_053612025.1 Kitasatospora sp. NPDC054768 | reverse complement strand
GGGGCCCCCGGCGCGCCCTGGTCCGGGCGGGTGTCCCGCGCCCCCCCGGCCCCGGCGGCTACCCCCCGTCAGTGACGGGACGGTGACGCCGGACCCAAGCGAACCCCAACGCGCGGTCGCGAACCGGCAACGTCTCACCCGGCCCGGACGCGTCCCGGGCCGGGCTGAGGCATGATCTCGGCATGGCCATCGTCGCGGGGATAGACAGCTCGACCAACCGCACCCGGATCGTCGCGTGCGACGCCGACACCGGCGCCGTCCTGCGCTCCGGCAAGGCGCCCCACCCCGTCCCCGAGGACCAGGACCTGCGCCCGGGCGAGGCCGACCCCCAGGTCTGGCTGCACTCGCTCGGCGACGCCGCGACCGGCGGCCTGTTGGAGGGCGTCCGGGCGATCGGCGTCAGCGCCCAGCAGCACGGGATGATCGGCCTGGACGCGGGCGGGGTACAGGTCCGCCCGGCGCTCCTGTGGAACGACCCGCGCTCCAGCGGGGCCGCCGCCAAGCTGCTGGACGCCTTCGGCGGCCCGGCCGCCTGGACCGCCGCGATCGGCGCCGTGCCCGCCCCCACGTACACCATCGCCAAGCTGCGCTGGCTGGCCGAGTTCGAGCCGGCCAACGCCCGTCGGATCGCCGAGGTGCTGCTGCCGCACGACTGGCTGGTCTGGCAGTTGCTCGGCCACCCCAAGCGCCGCACCACCGACCGCGGCGACGCCTCCGGCACCGGCTACTGGTCGCCGATCACCGGCGAGTACCGGCAGGACCTGGTCGAGCTGGCGCTCGGCCACGAGCTCAGGCTGCCCGACGTCCTGCCCCCGGCCGAGCCCGCCGGGCACACCCCCGAGGGCCTGCTGATCTCGGCCGGAACCGGGGACAACATGGCCGCCGCACTCGGCCTGGGCCTCGGCCCGGGCGACGCGGTGGTCTCCCTCGGCAGCGCCGGAACGATCTTCGCGGTGCACGAGGAGGCCGTGGTGGACGCCTCCGGCCTGGTCTCCTCCTTCGCCGACGCCAGCGGCCGGCACCTGCCGATGGTCGCCACCCTCAACGCCGCCGAGGTGCTGCGCTCCACCGCCGCCCTGCTCGGCCGGGACCTGGAGGGCCTGAGCGACCTCGCCCTGCACTCCTCCCCCGGCGCCTACGGCCTGGTGCTGCTGCCCTACCTGGACGGCGAACGCACCCCCGCGCTGCCGCACGCGGCCGGCACCCTGACCGGGCTGCGGGCCGAGGCGATGACCCCTCAGCACCTGGCCCGGGCCGCCGTCGAGGGCATGCTGTGCAACATCGCCGACGCCCTCGACGTGCTGCGCGCCCGGGGCGTCGCGGTGAAGCGGGTGTTCCTGCTCGGCACGGCCGGGCGGCTGGCCGCCGTCCGGCACATCGCCCCGATGCTGTTCGGCGTCCCGGTCGTGGTGCCGCCACCGGGCGCCCACGCCGCCCGCGGGGCCGCCCGGCAGGCCGCGTGGGCGCTGGCGGGCACCCCGGAGCCGCCGGAGTGGGAGCTGCCGGACGCCGAGACCGTCGAGCCCGACGGGGAGCAGGACCTGGCGATCGGCTCGGCGGTGCGTCAGCAGTACCGGGCCGCCCGCGACCAGATCCACCCGGAGGCCGCGGCCTGACCCGGCCCGGGGGCGGTGACGGCCGTGCGGATGCGGCACCCGGCGCCCGGTGGCAGCGTGGAACGGGACACGGCCACCGACGCGGAAGGCGGCAGGACGCCATGGCGCTGCACAAGGGAGCCGGCGGCGACCGCCGGCTGAGCATCGGCCCGTACCCGACCGTCGCCGACCCGTTGGGCGCGATGAAGCTGGCCCCGCCGCTGCACCGGCTCGGCGAGGGCCCGGTCGCGGCCGAGACCACGTACCAGCTGATCCACGACGAGCTGATGCTGGACGGCAACGCGAAGCTCAACCTGGCGACCTTCGTCACCACCTCGATGGACGCCCAGGCCACCCGGCTGATGACCGAGTGCCTCGACAAGAACATGATCGACAAGGACGAGTACCCGCAGACCGCCGAACTGGAGCGGCGCTGCGTGGCGATCCTCGCCGACCTCTGGCACGCCCCCGACCCGGACACCGCCGTCGGCTGCTCCACCACCGGCTCCAGCGAGGCCTGCATGCTGGCCGGCATGGCGCTCAAGCGCCGCTGGATGCGGCGCCACCCCGACCGCTACGCCGCCGGGGCCCGGCCGAACCTGGTGATGGGCGTCAACGTGCAGGTCTGCTGGGAGAAGTTCTGCAACTTCTGGGAGGTCGAGGCCCGCACCGCGCCGATGGAGGGCGACCGCTTCCACCTGGACGCCGAGCGGGCGGCCGCGCTGTGCGACGAGAACACCATCGGTGTGGTCGCCGTGCTCGGCTCCACCTTCGACGGCTCGTACGAGCCGGTCGCGGAGATCTGCGCGGCCCTGGACGCCTTCCAGGAGCGCACCGGCGTCGACGTCCCGGTGCACGTGGACGGCGCCTCCGGCGGCATGGTGGCACCCTTCCTCGACCCGGACCTGTCCTGGGACTTCCGACTGCCCCGGGTCGCCTCGATCAACACCTCCGGCCACAAGTACGGCCTGGTGTATCCCGGGGTGGGCTGGGCGCTCTGGCGCGACAAGGAGGCACTGCCGGAGGAACTGGTCTTCCGGGTCAACTACCTGGGCGGCGAGATGCCGACCTTCGCCCTCAACTTCTCCCGGCCCGGCGCCGAGGTGGTCGCCCAGTACTACATCTTCCTGCGGCTCGGCCGGGATGGCTTCCGGGCCGTCCAGGGCGCCTGCCGCGAGGTCGCCACCTACCTCGCCGGGCGGATCGGGAAGCTGGACGGCTTCCGGCTGCTGACCCGGGGCGACCAGCTGCCGGTGTTCGCCTTCACCACCGAAGGGGACGTCCCGTTCGACGTGTTCGACGTCTCGCGGCGGCTGCGCGAACGCGGCTGGCAGGTGCCGGCGTACGCCTTCCCGGCCAACCGGGAGGACCTGTCGGTGCTCCGGGTGGTCTGCCGCAACGGCTTCTCGCGGGACCTCGCCGACCTGCTGCTGGCCGACCTCGACCGGCTGCTGCCGGAACTGCGGCGCCAGCCCGTCCCGCTCCAGCAGCTCGGGGTGCCGCCCCGCTCGGGCTTCCACCACTGACCCTTCGCACACCCGGGAGAACGTCACGGCGGGGAGGGCGCAGCGAAGCGCCCTCCCCGCCGGACCATCCCGGCGGGCCGGGGCAGCCTCCCCCCGCGAGGCTGCCCCGGTCCGGTGGGGGCCGGGAACGGGTGCGGACCGACGGGTGATCGATCGGCGTCCGAACGGTTCCACCGACGGGTGAACCGCACCGGCCAGAGAACTCTGCACGATGACCACGTGAATGTTCGAGCGTCTCCGGGGGTTGTGAGACACTTCCGTCCGTCTCAGCGCCATGACCTGGGGTTTGGGACGCCAGGCCGATCAGGTTGGAGAAGCGGAGACGCCGAACGGCCCGGGCCGGGACCTGCCGCTCACCCGTTCCCCGTCCCCGTTTCTCTAGTTTGGAGCGCCCGCGTTGGGTTCCGCCTGGAAGCAGCTGCCCGAGGAGCTGTCCGAGCCCGCCAGACGCCTGGCGGAGGAGCTCCGGGCCATCAAGGACACCGCCGGACTGTCACTGTCCGAACTGGCCGCCCGGACCCACTACAGCCGGGCCTCCTGGGAGCGCTGGCTCAACGGCAAACGGGTCGTCACCGAGCAGGCGCTGGACGCGCTGGTCGGGACGGTCGACTGCGACGCGGCCGCGCTGCGGGCGCTGTGGCGGCGGGCGGTGGCGGGGCCGGAGGCCGCGGCGCCGGTCACGGGCGCGGGCGCGGGCTCCGGCGCAGGCACGGACGCGGGCGCGGGCGCGGCGGTCGCCGAGGAGCGCGACGGCCAGGGCCCGCAGCGGCCGGCCGTCGCTGACGAACCCCCGGGCCCCGAGGAGTCCGCGGCCAAAAGCCCCGCCCCCGAGGAGACCACCGCCCCTGAACCGGCCGCCGGCGAGGCGCCGGCGACCGGGCAGGAGTCCGGGCCCGCCCCCCTCGTCTGGTGGCGGCGTCCGGCGGCGCTGCTCTCCGGCGCGGCCGTGCTGGCACTGCTGCTGGTGTTGGTGGGCCTGCGGATCAGCCGGCACGACGGGCAGGCCTCGGCGGCCGACCGGCCCGCCGCGACGGCCGACGCCGGCACCTCCCCCAGCGCCAAGCCCGCCCCGGGCGCCCCGGCCTGTCAGGCCGTCGGCTGCGCGCACAAGGACCCGAAGACCACCGGCTGCGGCAAGGACGCCCGGACGCTGCAGACCCAGGTGATCGGCAAGGTGGTCGTCTACCTCCGGTACAGCCGGACCTGCCGGGCGGCCTGGGCGGCCATCACCGAGGGCGAGCCGAAGGACTACGCGACGATCAGCGACAGCGCCGGCGACGCCGAGACGGCGCTCATCCACTGGGGCTACGACAACTACTCGGCGATGCTGAACGCGGCGGACCCGACCGTCACCTTCCAGGTCTGCGGCTACCAGCCGGCCGGCCACGACTGCACCGCGGTGGTCTCCGACCTGGCCATGGTGGTGGCCTCCACCCCGATCCCGATCGGTCCCGCCTCTCCCCCGCCGGGCACCGGCGCGGGAGCGCCCACGACCCCGGCCCCGGCCACACCGGCCGACCCGGCACCGGCCGACCCGGCAGCACCGGCCGCCGCTCCGACCGAGTCGACCGAGTCGGCCGGTCCGTCCTGACCACGACCGGCCGCTAGTCGAGGTAGCCGCGCAGCTGCTCCGCGCTGGCGTGGTCGCGGAGCTTGACCAGGGTCTTCGACTCGATCTGGCGGATCCGCTCCCGCGTGACACCGAACACCGCGCCGATCTCCTCCAGCGTGCGCGGGCGGCCGTCGTCCAGCCCGTAGCGGAGCTGGACCACCTGGCGCTCCCGCTCCCCCAGGGTGGCCAGGACCGCCTCCAGGTGCTGGCGCAGCAGCAGGAAGGTCGCGGACTCGGCGGGCGAGGCGGCGTCGGCGTCCTCGATCAGGTCCCCGAGCGCGACGTCCTCCTCCTCGCCGACCGGCGTGTGCAGCGAGATCGGCTCCTGGGCCAGCCGCAGCAGCTCGCGCACCCGTTCCTCGGTCAGCTCCAGGGCGGCGGCGATCTCGGCCGCCGTCGGTTCCAGGCCGCGCTCCTGGAGCAGGCCGCGCTTGGCCCGGACCACCCGGTTGATCAGCTCGACCACGTGCACCGGCACCCGGATCGTCCGGGCCTGGTCGGCCAGCGCCCGGCTCATCGCCTGCCGGATCCACCAGGTCGCGTACGTGGAGAACTTGAAGCCGCGGGTGTAGTCGAACTTCTCCACCGCCCGGATCAGTCCCAGGTTGCCCTCCTGGACCAGGTCCAGCAGGGTCAGTCCGCGGCCGACGTAGCGCTTGGCGACGGAGACCACCAGCCGCAGGTTCGCCTCGATCAGCCGCCGCTTGGCGATCCGGCCCCGCACCACCAGGGAGTCCAGCTCGACGGCCAGCGGGTCGGGCGGCGGCGGATCGCCGTTCAGCCGCTCCTCGGCGAAGATGCCGGCCTCCACCCGGCGGGCCAGCTCGACCTCCTCCGCGGCGGTGAGCAGGCGGATCCGGCCGATCTCGCGCAGGTACTGGCGCAGCAGGTCGGCGGCCGGCCCGGTGTCCTCGGCGGGCCCCCGGCGCTCCCGCCGGTCCTCGGCCCCGGCCCGCGCTCCGGGCGAGGGCTCGAACCCGGACACGGCCCCGGGCTCGGCCTCGGGGACGGCCTCGGCCTCGGGGGCCGGGCTGTCCGGGTGGCCCTCCGGCAGGCCCTGGGCGGGGATCCGGGCACCGTCCGGGGGCGCGGCCCGGGCCCGGCCGTGGTGGGTCTCCTGCTCCCCGGTCTCCTGCGGTCCGGCCGGTCCGGCCGGTCCGGCGGGCTTCGTTCCCGTACTGGTGGTGGTCGCTGCGACGAGGCCTTGCTCCACGGGCATCCCCTCGGGGCGGGCGCGACTCTGGCGGACCCGCGCTGTACGGAGGTGGGACGTCCTCCAGTGTGCGGTACGCCACGCTCCGTGGCCGAGACTCGTGCGCCGACTTTCTGTGAAGCGAACGCTAGAGAGCGGCCGCACCCCGGCTGCGCAGCTCCTGCCCGTACTGCTGGAGCTGCCACAGCTCGGTCTGCACCGCGTGCAGCTGTTCGGCCTCGGCCCGGGGGCCGAGCCGCTGGAGGTAGCCGCGGACCTCGGTGATCCGCCGGTCCACCGCCAGCATGCGCAGCTTGACCAGGAACTCCCCCGCGTAGATCGCGTCCACCTTGCGGCGCGAGCGCACCGGCTCGACGGTCAGCTCGGTGACCAGCGAGCGCACCTGGTCGTCCGGGGACGCCTCGCGCACCGCGCTGGTGAAGTCGGGCAGGCCGGCCCCGTGCGCGGCGCCGCCGGCCTTGGCGATGGCCCGCCGGACGGCGGTGTACGGCGGGGTCGGGAACTCGTCCTCGCCGTAGTGGTCGAAGGCCGGACTGACCAGGTCCGGGTGCTGGAGCGCCAGCTTGAGCAGCTCGCGCTCGACGAACTGGGCCGGGTCGCGCGGGTTGAGCCGGAAGGCGGGCTGCGCCGGGCGCTGCGACGGGGCCTGCTCCGGGCGGCGCTGGGCGGCCGCGCCGCGCGGGTTCTGCTGGCGCTCGCGGTCCCAGCGGGCCAGCTGGGAGATCCGGCGGACGACGAACTGCTCGTCCAGGATGCCGAGCATGCCGGCCAGGCGGACGGCGTACTCGTGCTGGATCGAGCGGTCCTTGATCTTGGCGACGATCGGGGCCGACTCCTCCAGTGCCGCCGAACGCCCCTCCGGGGTGTCCACCCGGTGCCGGGCCACCACCGAGTTCAGCGCGAACTCGAAGAGCGGGACCGGGTTGTCGATCAGGTGCTTGACCGCCTCGTCGCCCTGGGCCAGGCGCAGCTCGCACGGGTCCATGCCGCCCGGGCTGACCGCGATGGAGGTCTTGGCGGCGAACTTCTGGTCGTCCTCGAAGGCGCGCAGGGCGGCCTTCTGGCCGGCCGCGTCGCCGTCGAAGGTGAAGACGGTCTCGCCCCGGTACTGCGAGGTGTCCATCAGGAGCCGGCGGATGATCTTGATGTGGTCCTCGGCGAAGGCGGTGCCGCAGGTGGCCACCGCCGAGGTGACCCCGGCCAGGTGGCAGGCCATCACGTCGGTGTAGCCCTCGACCACCACCGCGCGGCCCGACTTGGCGATCTCCTTCTTCGCCAGGTCGATGCCGTACAGCACGTGGGACTTCTTGTAGATCGGGGTCTCGGGCGTGTTGAGGTACTTCGGGCCGTTGTCGTCCTCGCGCAGGCGGCGGGCGCCGAAGCCGACCACCTCGCCGGCGATGTCCCGGATCGGCCAGACCAGCCGGCCCCGGAAGCGGTCGATCAGGCCGCCGCGCTGGCCCTGCGAGGCGAGGCCGCCCAGCAGGATCTCCTTGTCGGTGAAGCCCTTGCCGCGCAGGTAGCGGACCAGGTGCTCCCACCCCACGGGGGCGTAGCCGACGCCGAAGACCGTGGCGGCCTCCTCGTCGAAGCCGCGCTCGGCCAGGAAGCGGCGGCCGATCTCCGCCTCCGGCGAGGCCAGCTGCTCCCGGTAGTAGGCGGCGGCCACCTTGTGCGCCTCGACCAGCCGGGTGCGCTCGCCCTGCTGGTGGCGGGGGCTGTAGCCGCCCTCCTCGTAGCGCAGGGTGATGCCGGCCTGGGCGGCCATCCGCTCGACGGCCTCGGCGAAGGTGAAGTGCTCGATCTTCATCAGGAAGGCGATGGTGTCGCCGTTCTCCTGGCAGCCGAAGCAGTGGAAGACGCCCTTGGCGGGGTTCACGTAGAAGGAGGCGGACTTCTCGTCGTGGAAGGGGCAGACGCCCTTGTACTCGCCACCGCCACCGTTGGTCAGCTGTACGTAGTCGCCGACCACCGCGTCGATCGGCAGTGCGCTGCGCACCGCCTGTACGTCTTCGTCCCTGATCCGCCCGGCCACCCCGGAAGTCTACTGGGGCGGCCGGGCATTCGATCCGCGGCGGCCGCCTCCGGGCGGCTACGCCCAGGCGGCGCCGACCAGCTTGGCGTGCAGGGCCAGGGCCGAGGCGTCCGTGAGGGTGGCGATCTGGTCGATGACCGTGCGCAGGGCGGCGCGGTCGTCCTCGGCCTCGCGGTACATGGCGGCGAACACCGGGTCCAGCCCCTCGGGGGCGCGCTGGGTGAGGACGTACGCCAGCTCGGCGATCACGATCCGCTGGCGGGCCCGCAGCTGGGTCTGCTCGTCGCGCTGCATGACGTAGCGGACGGCGACCGCCTTGAGCACCGCGCACTCCAGCCGGACGTCCCTCGGCACCACCAGCTCGGCGGTGTAGCGGGTGAGCCGGCCGGGGCCGTAGCGGGCGCGGGTGGCCTGCTCGGCGGCCAGGCAGAAGCGGCCGATCAGCTGGCTGGTGAGGTCCTTGAGCCCGCCCCGGGCGCGGGCGGTGCCGTCGTAGGAGCGGGGCCACCACTCCTGGGCGAGCAGCCGGTCCAGGGCGTCGGACAGCTCCTGGGGCTCGGCGTCCCGGGCGTAGCGCTCGGCGACCTTGAAGAGCTCGGCGCGCTCACCGGGGGCGCGCAGGGCGGCCGGGTCGATGTGGCCGGCCTGGAGGCCGTCCTCGACGTCGTGGGTGGAGTAGGCCACGTCGTCGGACCAGTCCATCACGGTGGCCTCGAAGCACTTGCGCCCGGTCGGGGAGCCGGCCCGCAGCCAGCGGAAGACCGGCAGGTCGTCGGCGTAGACGCCGTACTTGGGCGAGGCCGGGTCGGTGGGGTGGGCACCCTTGGTCCACGGGTACTTGGTGGCGGCGTCGAGGGCGGCCCGGCTCAGGTTGAGGCCGACGCTGCGGCCCGGCCAGGGGGCGAGCCGGGTGGCGGGCTGCTCCTCCTGGGGCGCGAAGCGCTTGGGTTCGAGCCGGGTCAGGATGCGCAGCGACTGGGCGTTGCCCTCGAAGCCGCCGCAGGCCTCGGCGGCCTGGTCGAGGGCCTCCTCGCCGGTGTGGCCGAACGGCGGGTGGCCGATGTCGTGGGCCAGGCAACCGGTCTCCACGAGGTCCGGGTCGCAGCCCAGGGCGGCCCCCAACTCCCGCCCGACCTGGGCGCATTCGAGGGAGTGGGTGAGCCGGGTGCGCGGGAAGTCGCTGCGCATCGGGGCGACCACCTGGGTGGTGCCGGCCAGCCGGCGCAGCGCGGCCGAGTGCAGCACCCGGGCACGGTCGCGCTGGAAGGCCGTACGGCCCGGGCGCTTGTCGGGTTCGGGGACCCAGCGGGCCTCGGCAGCGTGGTCGTACGGGATCGGGGCGGCGAGGCGGTGCGTGGTGTCGTCCATATGCCCTTCACCGTACGCCGGGCCCCCGACACGCGGGGTGTGCCGCGCGCGAAGGAGCGCGGGCCGGGGCGTGAACGGTGCGCGGCACGCGGGTGCCCGCCCCGGCGAGTCGACCCCACCCGGACGGCGCAGCCCCGCGCGCGCCCTACGCCCTACGCCCTACGCCCCTGCGTCCCGAACGTCCCCCGGCCCGGGCGGCCTCAGCCCCTGATCGCCTTCAGGACCACGCCGGACACCGCCTCCTGCCCCTTGGCGTTGGGGTGGATCGGCACCAGCCCCTGGGCCGGCAGGGGCGGCTCCACCCAGCGCTTGTCCTCCCCCGCGCACATGTCGTGCCCGGCCGAGGGCCCGGCGAGGTCCACGAACACCGCTCCGGCGGCCTCCGCGCGCTTCTTGAGCATGCCGTTCAGCTGCTGCTGCTTCTCCACCAGGAAGCCCAGGTCGGAGGCGGCCACGGCGTTGCCGAGCACCGGCAGGCAGCTCGCCGGGTCGGCCGGGAGCAGCCCCGGGTACCCGATCACGTACACCCTGGCCTTCGGGGAGCGCTTCTTGACGTCCTGGAGCACCTGGCCGATCCGGTCGCCGGCCGCCTCCACCTTGCGCTGGACGTCGTCGGTGCCGTTGCCGGCCGCGTAGTGGTCCCGGCAGGGCGAATCGCTGATCCGGTCGGCACTGTCGGTGATCACGCCCTTGACGATGTCCACCAGGTTGGCCTTGGCGCACTCGGTCACGACCTCCATGAAACCGGCGTCGTTGCCGCCGATCCCCAGGGTGACCAGCCGGGTGTCCGCGGTCAGCGCGTCCAGCTGGGCCGGGTTGGTGCCGTCCGCGACCTTCTGCGGACCGGTCAGGTCCCCGGTGCGGGCGCCGCTGCAGCTGACGTCCTTGAACTGCCCGGCGGCGAGCGAGAGCTCCTTCGCCACCAGGGACGGGTAGTTGGCCCCGGAGCGGTAGCAGGCGCCCGGCTCGCCGACCTGCGGCGGGAGCTTCATCCCGGCCGTGTACGAGTCGCCGAGCGCGACGTACGGGCCGGTCGGCGGCGGGGCGGCGGTCGGCGACGGGTTCGCGCCGGCCTGCGCGCGGCCGGGCGTCGCGCCGGCGGCGGCGCTCCCCTGCTGGTCGGTACCGGCGTTGTCGGTGCAGCCGGCCAGCAGCACTGCGGCCAGTCCGACGGTCAGGGCGATGGTCGGGCGTGCGGTCCTCGGCATGGTCTCCCCCCGGGGATACGGGTCACGGTCGGCTCCTTACGGCGGCCCGTCCCCCGGGCACACCAGGGGCCAACGAACGATCGCGGCCGATCACTCCCACCCGCGCCCGATCGCCGCACGACGAGCCGGATCCGGCCGGAATCCGCCCCTCGGACCCCGTCCGGCCGCCCGGTTCCGCCCGCCCCGGCTACTCCGCGCCGCGCTCGTGCTCGGCCAGGAACTGCTCGAAGCGCCGCCCCAGTTCGTCCGCCGAGGGCAGGTCCGCCGGCTCGGCCAGCAGGCTCTCCCGGCCCTCCGCGCCCGCCACGGCGTCGTACTGGCCCTCCATGCCGCGGATCGCCGAGCGCAACTCGCCGTCCCCCTGGGCCAGCTGCTCCTCGATGTCGGCGTAGACCTCGGGGACCCGCTCGCGCAGCCCGGTACCGGGCAGCACCAGCCCGGTGGCGGACTGCACCGCCTCCAGGACCTGGACGGCCGCCGCCGGGTAGGCGGAGCGGGCCACGTAGTGCGGGACGTGCACGGCGAAGCCCAGGACGTCGTGCCCGGCCTCGCCCAGGCGGTACTCCACCAGCGCCTGGGCACTGCCCGGGACCTGCGCCTGCTCGAACCACTGCGGGTAGCCCGGGGCGAGGTCCAGCCGGTTGCCGTGCGGCGTCAGGCCGACCGGGCGGGTGTGCGGCACGCCCATCGGGATGCCGTGGAAGTCGATGGAGAGCCGCACCTCGAAGCGGTCCACCAGCTCGCGGACG
This sequence comes from Kitasatospora sp. NPDC054768, assembly GCF_053612025.1. NCBI lineage: Bacteria > Bacillati > Actinomycetota > Actinomycetes > Kitasatosporales > Streptomycetaceae > Kitasatospora > Kitasatospora sp. NPDC054768. Next base: position 5,000 of record NZ_JBSHBN010000195.1, on the reverse strand, counting down.
GCACGCGCGAAGCGCTCCCACTCGACGTCCGGCTCGGGGCCGGTGAGCAGCAGGAACGGCGCACCGGCGGCGTCGTGGACGAGCTGGAGCAGGATCTCCGGCGGGTCGTAGGACGTCCAGTGGTCGTGGTCGAAGACCATCGCCGGGCGACGGGCCCGGTAGTCCACCAGACGGTCGTGGTCGAAGCGGGCCACCACCTGCGGCGCGCCCGTCTCCAGCAGGTGGGCCACCACCTGGCCGCCGGCCTCCCCGGCGTCCATGAAGCCCTCGAAGTGCTGGAGCAGCACGAGGCCGGCACCGGTGTCGCGCAACTGCTCGTTGGCCGCGGCAACGGCGGCCACGCCCTGCTGATCCAGCTCGTACAACGCCTGGAAGTCACGCACCGCGCACCCAACCCCGTTCCCTGCTCGTCCCGGTCGACCGGCTTCTCGTCCTGTCCAGCGCGCCGGGCGCCGCCGGAATTCCCACCCCCGGCCCCCGCCCTGCGGACCTCCCGCCCGCGCGCCCCGCGGGGCCCGTCCGACGGCTCCCCGCGGGGCTCGCCCGACGGCCTCGGACGAGCGCTCCGGACCATGATCGCACCCGGCCGAAGACTCCCTGGTCAGGGCCCTGCGAGGGGCCGGTCCGCAGGGCACGCGAACGGCCCGCGCGGCCATTCGCGTGCCGCGAAGTGACGCACCGCCTTCTGGCGGGTATCGTCCTCTCGCTGCCTCGCATCGTCGCGTCGTCGTCACGTCGTCCGTAACGCCGTCGGCCACGTCCCGGTCCGGTGCTCGGCCAGCCACCCACGACGCATCTTGCCTTCACCTGGCCGCCTGCTTCCCTTCGCGCTCTCGTACCCTCCTCGGCCATCTCGCGGACGCACACTGTCCCGTCGCTCTTCCCGCCGGACCGGTCCGAGGATCCGTGTCCGTTCCGGCACCCCGCGCCGCCCGTTCCGGGCCGCCGCCCCCACCCCGTCCGACCGGACCTCCGGCGTGCGCGGGTACCCGGCCGGCGGACCCGGGCCCAGGCGTACCCAGCCCAGAGCACCCCGAGCCGTACCCCGGCGCGGGAGCCACCCTCCGACCGATGAAGGACCAAGGTTCCGTGCCCGTACCTGTCATCCTCACCGGCCGCACCGTGCGGCTGGAGCCCCTCGCCGCGCACCATGCCGAGGCCATCGCCGAGGCCGGCGCCGAGGACCGTACGACCTACGCCTTCACCCCCGTCCCGCACGGCCGGGAGGCCGCCCGCGACTACGTCGCGCGGGCGCTCGCCGACCAGGCCGCGGGCCGGTCACTGCCGTTCGCGACGGTGAACCTCGCCGACGGCCGGGTGGTCGGCTCCACCCGGTTCCTGGAACTCGACTACTGGCAGGGCCCGATGGTGTGGCCGCCCGTGCCCGGGGTCCCGTTCGGCGATCCGGCCACGGCCGTCCCGGACGCGGCCGAGATCGGCAACACCTGGCTCTCGCCGCGCGCCCAGGGCACCGGCATCAACACCGAGGCCAAGCTGCTGATGCTGCGCCACGCCTTCGAGACCTGGGGCGTGCAGCGGATCTCGCTGCGCGCGGACGCCCGCAACCTGCGCTCGCGCACCGCCATCGAACGGCTCGGCGCGACCTCCGAGGGCGTCCGCCGGGCGCACTCGCGCGGGCTGGACGGCGTGGTGCGCTCCACCGCGTTCTACTCGATCCTCGACGACGAGTGGCCGGCCGTCCGGGACATCATCGAGCTGCGGATCGCCGCCGCCACCTCGCCGAGCGCCCCGGATCCGGCGATCAACCAGGAGTGCCTTAGACAGGGCGGCAGCGGCGCCGGGCAGCTGATGATCACCGCCTGAGGCCGTCCCGGAACGGCTCGTGGCCGAAGACGGCCACCGGCAGGACGGCCGACAGCGCGTCGTGGTCGTCCCAGGCCCGGTGGCGTCCCGGGTGCGCCTCGACCAGGGCCTCCACCGGCCGCCAGCCACCCCGCACCCGGGCCACCCGGACCCGGTAGACCTCCGCGCCGTCCACGCCGCGGTACAGGTGCAACACACCCTCGGAGACGACCGGGACCCAGCGCTCGTCCGCGCCCCGGGCCCGCAGGCCGCGCCTGATCCGCTCCCAGTCGGCGTCCGACCAGAGCAGGTCGGGCACGGGGTGCGGGCGGGGCAGGCCGATCGGCGTCAGGTGCGGTTCGCCGGCCGCGCGGACGCCGCCCGGCTCCGGGAACGCCCAGTCGGGCAGCGGCTCGCAGGCGGCCAGCCAGGTCCGCGGGATGCCGCCGGTGCCGGTGTGCGCGGCCACCACCCCGCCGGTGATCGCCGCGACGGTGTCCATGTCGCCGCCGGCCGCGATCGCGTCCCACACGGCGGCGCGGTAGTCGGCCAGGTTCCGGGCGGCGCACCACAGCGCGTACGGGACGGTGTCCGCCGCGGACGTCCGGCTGCCGTTGCCGAGCACCTGCGCGGCGAGCCGGAAGTCCGACCGGGCGAGCAGCCCGCGAGCCTCCACCAGGCCGTCCCTGACCGCCCCGTTCGGGGTGAGGCCGGCCACCGACTCCAGGAAGCGCTCCGGTGTCATCGGCCGGGTGCGGGCCCGCACCGCGTACGCGGCCGCCACCGCGACCGCGATCGCGCCGTCCACGGCCTGCGGGTGGGTGTGGGTGATGACGGCGGTGTCGGCGGCGGGCCGGACGACGGCGGCCGGGTCCTCGGCGTACGCCGCCCCCAGCGGGGCGACCCGCATCGCGGCGCCGTTGCCGTAGGAGCCCTGGCCGTCGAAGAGTTCGGCGGCCAGCCGCCGGGCGTCGCCGCCCTCGCGGATCAGCCGGAGCAGCCGGTTGGCGGCCGGGCCGTAGCCGCGGTCGAAGTCGTGGCGCAGGGCGAAGGCGTAGGTGAGGTCGAAGGTGTCGATCGCGCCGCGCTCGGTGTGCGCGGCGTGGACCGAGCAGGCCATCTCGGTGTCGTCGGTCCAGGGCCAGGGGCCGGGCGGTTCGGTGCGGGCGGCGAGGTGGGTCCGGGCGGTCTCCGGGACGAAGAACTGGGCTCCGAGGGCGTCGCCCGTGCGGAGGCCGAGGAGCGCGTCCAGCGCGGGGCCGGCGTGCGTGAATGGAATGGTCATATGGCATCCAGCTGAGCGGCTCGGCCGCCGTCGCGTCAACACCCGTGACCGCCGGCCCCACCGACGGGGGATGTTTCGCATACCTCCGATTCCGGCGGGCAGGCACCGGGGCATGACCCGCGCGAATCCCCTCGATCCGGTCGCCCTGCTCGGCGCCGACCAGCAGCACATCGCCACCCGCGCGCAGCTGCGCCGGCTCGGGGTGCCCTCCGGCACCATCGCCCACCGGCTGCGGCCGGGCGGGCCGTGGCAGCAGGTGCTGCCCCGGGTGATCTGCCTGCAGAGCGGAAGACTGACGTTCCATCAGAGGCTGCGGGCCGCCCTGGCGTACGCGACGCCGAAGGGACGCGAACCACGGACCGGGGAGGTGCTGCTGACCGGCCTGGCGGTCCTGGCCGAGGCCGGACTGCCGAGCGCCGGCCACCCGTCCGACCTGAACGCGGTCGACATCCTGATCCCCGGCCAACGACGGGTCGGGGACCGGGAGTTCGTCCGGATCCACCGGGCGTCCGGGGCGATGCCGGGCGGCTTCGAACGCGCCGACGGACTGTGGAGCACCACGGTCGCCCGGGCCCTGGCGGACCTCGCGCCGAGGGAGACCGGGCAGCGCCGGTTCCGGGCGCTGTGCGCGGAGGCCGTCCAGCGGCGGCACTGCGAACTCGGCGAACTGCTCGACCAGTTGCTGTCCCGCCCGGGTGCGCTCGGGCTGCCCCAGGTGGCCGGGGTGGTGGAGGAGCTGACGGTCGGGGTGCGGTCGGTGGTGGAGGGCGAGGCCCGCGAACTGCTGGCGCACGCCGGGCTGCCGGACCCGCTGTGGAACCCGGTGCTCTTCCTGGACGGCCGCTTCCTCGCCGTCCCGGACGCCTACTGGCCGCACGCCTGCGTGGCCCTGGAGATCGACTCCCGCGCCTGGCACCTGCGCCCGGCCGAGCACGAACGGGGGCTGGCCCGCGCCAACCGCCTCACCGCCGCAGGCCTCCCGGTGGTGCGCACCACCCCGGCCCAGCTCCGCCGCGACCCGGCCCCGGTGCTCCACGAGCTGACGGCCCTGGTCACCACCGGCCCGCACGCACCGCACCCCCGGATCACCTGGCGGCGGGCGCGGTGAGGCGGGCCCGCGCGGTGAGGCGGGCCGCCGACGCGGTGCGGGCGGCCCGGGCGGCCCCGTTCAGCAGCGGGAGTCGATCTCCTGGAAGGTGGCGTAGTGGTCGGCGGACCAGTACTGCTCGCCGGAGTCGCCGGTCACCACCCGGCGGGTGCCGCGGTCGTTGGAGCCCGGGGTGACCACGGTGTACTCGTGGTAGTAGCCGCCGGTCTTCTTGGGGAGGCGGCTCTCCCGGTTCTCGAAGACGATGCCGTCGCGGTTGTACGGGTAGGGCCCGCCCTTGGCGATCAGACCGAGGGTGTCCTGGGCCTGGCCGGGGAGCTTGGTGCGGCAGACGTCGGCCATGGCCGGGTCGGTCGGGACCCAGGACCCGGCCGGGGCCGGGGTGCTGCCGGCACCCCCGGCGGGCGGGGTCGGCTTGGGGGCCGAGGGCTTGGGCGCCGCGGACCCTGACGTCGTGGCACCGGTGCCGGCGGCCGCGCCGGCACTCCCGGTGGCGCTCGCGGCGGCCTTGGGGTGGCTGCTCCCCCGGTTGGCGAGGAGGTACCCGGCCCCGGCCAGGAGCGCCAGGATCAGCACGGCCACGACGACGAGCGGGTTTTTGCGGTTGGTCATGCGGTCCAGCTTGGCAGGCGGCCGGGCCGCTCCGGGGGAACCGCACACGTGGCCGCCGCCACACCGGCCGGCGCGGCGGCCCGGGCGCACAAAACGTACGGCCCGGGCGGGGGCGAGGGCGGGGGCGTCGGGCAGGCCGCCGTCGACCGCGAGCCGGTAGTCCCCCCGGGCGGGGGCGGGTCGGGCGGGCCG
>NZ_JBSHBN010000194.1:0-16388 GCF_053612025.1 Kitasatospora sp. NPDC054768 | reverse complement strand
ACCGGTGCGGGGGCGAAGGCCTTGAGGGCCAGGTGCAGCATGACGATGGAGTCCTTGCCGCCGGAGAACAGGATCACCGGGCGTTCGAACTCCCCCGCGACCTCGCGGAAGATGTGCACCGACTCGGCCTCCAGCGCGTCCAGGTGGGACAGCGCGAAGGGGTTGTCGTCCGTGCGGACCAAGGTGTCGGTCACGGTGGTCATGCCAGGCCCCGTTCGGTCAGGAAGGCGTGCAGTTCGGCGGCGGACTCGGTGACCTCGCGGCCCCGGGTCTGCAGGCGCAGCTCCGGGTGCTCCGGGGCCTCGTAGGGGTCGTCGACGCCGGTGAGGCCGGTGATCTCGCCGGCGGCCTGCTGGGCGTAGAGGCCCTTGACGTCGCGTTCGGCGCACAGTTCGACCGGGGTGGCGACGTGGATCTCCAGGAAGTCGGTGCCGGCGGCCGCGTGCCGTTCGCGCACCGCGGCGCGGGAGTCGGCGAACGGGGCGATGACCGGGGTGAGGACCTTGACGCCGTTGGCGGCGAGCTTCTCGGCGACGTAGCCGATGCGGGTGACGTTGGTGTGGCGGTCCTCGCGGGTGAAGCCGAGGCCCTTGGAGAGGAACTCGCGGATCTCGTCGCCGTCGAGGACCTCGACCTTGTGGCCCTCGGCGCGCAGTCGCTCGGCCAGGGCGAAGGCCAGCGTGGTCTTGCCCGCGCTCGGCAGCCCGGTCAGCCACACGGTGGCGCCGCGCTCGCAGGGGGCGGCCGCGGGGGCCGCCTCTACGGCTCCGTCGGCGGCCAGAGTGTCAGCTGTCACGGTTCTTTCCTTACACGAGAATTGACGGATGGTCAGAGGTGGATGCCGCACTCGGTCTTGCCGGAGCCGGACCAGCGGCCGGCCCGGGCGTCCTCGCCCTCGGCGGGCTTGCGGGTGCAGGACAGCGGGGCGCAGCCGACCGAGGTGTAGCCCTCCCACAGCAGCGGGTTGAGCAGCACGCCGTGGGCGGCGACGTAGGCGTCCACGTCCTGCTGGGTCCAGCGGGCGATCGGCGCGATCTTGACCTTGCGGCGCTTGGGGTCCCAGGACACCACCGGGGTGTTCGCCCGGGTCGGGGACTCGTCGCGGCGCAGCCCGGTGGCCCAGGCGTCGTAGCCGGCCAGGCCCCGGTTGAGCGGTTCGACCTTGCGCAGGGCGCAGCACAGGTCCGGGTCGCGGTCGTGCAACCGCGGCCCGTGTTCGGCGTCCTGCTCGGCCACCGTCCGCAGCGGGGTGAGCGTGATGACGTTGACCGGCATGGTCGCGGCCACCGCGTCCCGCGTCCCGATGGTCTCCGGGAAGTGGTAACCGGTGTCCAGGAACACCACGTCCACCCCCGGGAGCACCGAGGACGCCAGATGGGCCACCACCGCGTCCTCCATCGAGGAGGTCACGCAGAACCGCCCGCCGAAGGTCTCGGCCGCCCAGGCGAGGACCTCCTGCGCGGAGGCCTCCTCCAACGCGCGCCCGGCCCTCTCCGCCAACGACGCGTAGTCAGTCGCTGTGCTGCTCATGTGACGTACCCCCGTGGTTGGTCGGTGACAGCAGGCCGAGGAACTTCAGCTGGAAGGCGCGGCGGCATCCGTGGCACTCCCAGGCGCCGTGCCCGGCCTCGGAGGGGCGCAGGTCCTCGTCCCCGCAGTAGGGACAGAAGAAAGGGGCCGCTCGCTCGCTCACGACAGCTGGTCCTCGGTCGCCCGGGCCGCCCACTGGGCGAAGCGCTCGCCCTCGGTGCGGTCGGCCTGGTAGCGGGTCAGCACGCGCTCGACGTAGTCGGGCAGGCCCGCGCTGGTGACCTTGAGGCCGCGGACCTTGCGGCCGAAGCCGGCCTCCAGGCCGAGCGCGCCGCCGAGGTGCACCTGGTAGCCCTCGACCTGCTCGCCGTGCTCGTCGGTGACCAGCTGGCCCTTGAGTCCGATGTCGGCGACCTGGATGCGGGCGCAGGCGTTCGGGCAGCCGTTGATGTTGATGGTCAGCGGCTCGGCGAAGTCCGGCAGGCGCTGCTCCAGCTCGTCGATGAGGGTGCGGCCGCGCTCCTTGGTCTCGACGATGGCGAGCTTGCAGTACTCGATGCCGGTGCAGGCCATGGTGCCGCGGCGGAACGGCGAGGGGGTGACCCGCAGGTCGAGCGCCTCCAGGCCGGCCACCACGGAGTCGACGTGCTCCTCGGCGATGTCGAGGACGATCATCTTCTGCTCGGCGGTGGTGCGCACCCGGTCGCTGCCGTGGGCGGCGGCGAGGTCGGCGATCCGGCCGAGCAGCTTGCCGTCGACCCGGCCGACGCGCGGCGCGAAGCCGATGTAGAACTTCCCGTCCTGCTGCCGGTGGACGCCGACGTGGTCGCGCCAGCGGGCGGCGGGCTCGGTCGGGGCGGGGCCGTCGAGCAGCGGGCGCTCGAGGTACTCGCCCTCCAGCACCCGGCGGAACTTCTCCACGCCCCAGTCGGCGACCAGGAACTTCAGCCGGGCGCGGTTGCGCAGGCGCCGGTAGCCGTAGTCGCGGAAGATGCCGATGACGCCGCCGTAGACGTCGGCTACCTCCTCCAGCGGGACCCACGCGCCCAGCCGCACGCCCAGCTTGGGGTTGGTGGACAGGCCGCCGCCGACCCAGAGGTCGAAGCCGGGGCCGTGCTCGGGGTGGACCACGCCGACGAAGGAGACGTCGTTGATCTCGTGCGCGACGTCGAGCAGCGGGGAGCCGGAGACCGCGCTCTTGAACTTGCGCGGGAGGTTGGAGAAGTCAGGGTTGCCGATGAAGCGGCGCTGGATCTCCTCGATGGCGGGCGTGCCGTCGATGATCTCGTCCTCGGCGATGCCGGCCACCGGGGAACCGAGGATGACACGCGGAGTGTCGCCGCAGGCCTCGGTGGTGGACAGGCCGACGGCCTCCAGCTTCTGCCAGATCGCCGGGACGTCCTCGATCCGGATCCAGTGGTACTGGATGTTCTGGCGGTCGGTCAGGTCGGCGGTGCCGCGGGCGTACTGCTCGGAGACCTCGGCGATCGCCCGCAGCTGGGGGACGGTCAGCCGGCCGCCGTCGATGCGCACGCGGAGCATGAAGAACTCGGCGTCCAGCTCGTGCGGGTCCAGGATCGCGGTCTTGCCGCCGTCGATGCCCTCCTTGCGCTGGGTGTAGAGCCCCCACCAGCGCATCCGGCCGCGCAGGTCGGCCGGGTCGATCGAGTCGAAGCCCCGGTGCGCGTAGATCGTCTCAATACGTGTCCGCACATTGAGACCGTCGTCGTCCTTCTTGAACTGCTCGTTGGCGTTCAGGGGGGTGTAGTGGCCCATGCCCCACTGGCCTTCGCCGCGATGGCGGGTCGCCTTGCGGGCCGCTGCGGGGCGGCGCTCGGCGGCGCGGTCGGCCGTGGGCTCGACGGTCTCGGAGGAGGTGGCCATGGTGAAGTCCTTCGGGGCAGGTGGCGCTGGCGCCGAATAGGTCGCGGGGCGTGCTCGGCCGTGCGGTGCCGCTCTGACCTGCGGATTTCTCAAGGCCTTGAGGGCAGTGGCCGGGACCGGGCGGGCGCCTGCGCATCCGCTGCGACGGGGATGGCGGGGGAGGTCGGCGCCGGGTGCGGTGGTGCGGCGGGGTCGGGCTCAGGTCACCGGACAGATGGCGCTGGACACGCGAAGGAGGTCGACGTGGAGTCGACCTACCAGGGTGGTTCCGGCGCTAGACATGGCAAGAGATTCGCACGGCGCGGGACTCGCGGTCCACTAACATCCGAATACTGGACGTTGAGGTTTCGTCAGGCGAGACATCCGGACGTTCCCGCCGCTCCCCGCCGGGGCGCCCGGCCACGCGCCCGTACCCCCGGGGAGATCAACCGCGCGGCCCCGGCCCGATACGGTGGGCCCTGTGCAAGCAGCAGGCGATACGAGCAGACCGAACGCCGAGCGGCCCTCCCGGCGAAGGGGCAAGGGCGCGCGGCGGGCGGCGAAACAGGCCACCTGGCGCCGCACGGCGTGGGAGCTGGTCAGGGACACCACCAACACCTGCGTCGAGTACCGGGTCACCGGGCTCGCCGCGGAGGCGGCCTTCTTCACCCTGCTGTCGATCCCGCCGCTGCTGCTCGGGCTGGCCGGCACCCTCGGCTACCTCGACGAGTTCGTCGGCGCGGGCACCATCGCCGGGCTCAAGAAGAGCATCCTCTCGGCCTCCGGGACGGTGCTGTCGGACTCCTCCGTCAACGAGGTCGTGGTCCCGCTGCTGGACGGGGTGTTCGACCGCACCCGGCCCGACCTCGTCTCGATCGGCTTCCTGCTGTCCCTGTGGTCCGGCTCCAGGGCCCTGTACATCTTCATCGACACCATCACCGTCATGTACGGGCTCGACGGCAAGCGGGGCATCGTCAAGACCCGGCTGATGTCGCTCAGCCTCTACTTCGGCGCCCTGGTGATCGGCTCGCTGGTGCTGCCGCTGCTGATGGTCGGTCCGGGGCTGCTGGAGAACGCGGTGCCGGGGGTGTCCGGGCTGGTCGGCGCCCTCTACTGGCCGGTCGCGATCGTGCTGCTGACCGTCTCGCTGACCACCCTCTACCACCTGGCCGTCCCGGTCTCGACCCCGTGGCGCGAGGACATCCCCGGCGCCCTGGTCGCCCTGGTGGTGCTGGTCTTCTGCAGCGTCGGCCTGCGGGTCTACCTGGTCAGCTCGGTCGAGGGCCCCTCGGTGTACGGCTCGCTGGCGGCGCCGGTGGCCGTGCTGCTGTGGATCTTCGTGGTGGCGCTCGCGGTGCTCATCGGCGCCGCGATGAACGCCGCGATAGACCGCCGCTGGCCCACCCTGGAGACCGCCGACGCGCGTGCCGAGAACGAGCGCGCCCACGAGGAGGCGGCCGCCGCCGTGGTCCGCGAGGTCGCCGCCCGGCGGGCCGTCGAACGGGCCCGGCGCGCCCGCGAGCTCGGGCTCGCCGAGGGCGTCGAGGAGGAGTGGGGCGAGGACGAGGGCGAGGACGTCGAGGTGCCCTCCGAGTACCCGGAGCGGTGGGCCGACGTGCTGGCCGCCGACAACGTGCGCGGCCGGCTCACCGCCCGCGGCGGGCCGCACCACCGGCCCGGACCGCCGCCGCCGGACAGCGACCGGCCGGCCGGGCCGACGCAGGGGGGCGGGCCGGGAACTCCGCCGGGGCCGCAGCCGGGGCCTGCTTCCGGACCTGCTTCCGGGCCCGTGTCGGGGCCTGTGTCCGGGCCCGGTTCGGGGCCGCCGCAGGGGCCGCCCGGGCAGCAGCCGCCGGGGTACCCGCCGCGACCGCCCCGGCCGCCGTGGGACCAGCGGTAGGCGGAACGAAACGGCAGGAACGGACAGGGCCTCTCCCGCGGGTGCGGGGGAGGCCCTGTCGCTCTGGCGGGGCGGGCGTGGGGCGGGCGGGGCCGGCGGACGACGGGTCAGGTGGCGGCCCGGTGCGGTGGGTGGCCGTGGGCGGGGCGCAGCTCGGTCACGGCGGAGGGGTCGGCCGTGCCGGGGGCGGCGGGGTCCGGGGCCGTCGGGTTGGGGTGAGTCGGGGCCGACGGGTTCGGGTGCGTCGGGGCCGTCGGGTCCGGGTGCGTCCGGTTCGGGTTTGTGGGGGCCGGGGCCGGGAGCGGCTCGGGGGAGGGCCGGGGCGGGGCCAGGGCGGTGCGTCCGGAGGAGTCGCTCAGCTTGATCAGCAGCGCCACCATCAGCCAGTTCGCCAGCAGCGACGAACCGCCGGCGGCCAGGAACGGCAGGGCCTTGCCGGTCAGCGGGACCAGCCCGCTCACCCCGCCGACCACCACGAACACCTGGAGCGCCAGCGCCGCCGACAGACCGGTGGCCAGCAGCTTGCCGAACGGGTCGGTCAGGCCGATCGCGGTGCGCAGACCGCGCTGGATCAGCAGCACGTAGACCAGCAGGATCGCGGTCGCCCCGGCCAGTCCCAGCTCCTCGCCGATGGTGGTGAAGATGAAGTCGCTGCGCCCGGCGAAGCCGATCAGCCAGGGCCGTCCCGAGCCCAGGCCGGTCCCGGTCATGCCCCCGGTGCCCAGGCTGAACAGCGCCTCGGCGGGCTGCTCGGAGATCGCCTTGTCGTGCACCGGCTTGTAGTAGTCGAGCGGGTGCAGCCAGGCCTCGACGCGGCCGTGCACGTGCGGTTCCACGGTGCCGACCACCGCCGCGCCGCCGACCGCCATCAGCAGGCCGAGCACCACCCAGCTGGTGCGCTCGGTCGCCACGTACAGCATCACGATGAAGATGCCGAAGAAGATCAGCGAGGTGCCCAGGTCGCGTTCGAAGATCAGCACCAGCAGGCTGACCACCCAGATCGCCAGCACCGGGCCGGCGTGCCGTCCGCGCGGCAGGGTGAGCCCCCAGACCTTCCGCCCGGCCAGCGCCAGCGCGTCCCGGGCGGCCATCAGGTACCCCGCGAAGAAGATCGTGATCGCGACCTTCACGAACTCGTCCGGCTCGAAGGAGAGCCCGAACAGCCGGATCCAGCGCTTGGCGCCGAAGCTGTCGCCGGGGGAGAACACCGGCGCCGCCAGCAGGATCAGCGCACCCGCCATCAGCAGGTAGACGTAGCGCTGGAAGAAGCGGTGGTGCTTGACGAGGACGATCAGCGCGAGCGCCACCGCCACCGAGATGAACACCCACATCAGCTGGGAGGGCGCCGCCGGGAGCTTCTGGTAGTCGCCCTTGGCGGCGTGCGCGGCCTTGTAGCTGAAGTCCAGCCGGTCCAGCAGCACCAGCCCGAAGCCGGTCAGGAAGACGCCCAGCGGCAGGATCAGCGGATCGGCGAACGGGGCGAACCGGCGCACCGCCAGGTGGGCCGCCCCGGCCAGCGCGCCCAGCGACAGGCCGTGCACCAGCAGCCCGGGCGGCATCCGGCCGGTGAGCGCCAGGTTCGCGTCGACGTGTCCCGCCAGGCAGACGGCCACCGCGAGGGCCAGCAGGCCCAGTTCGATGTTGCGGTGGCGCGCCGCGAGTCGGCGGCCGTCGCCGCGTGCAGTGGTTCGCACCTCTTGTCATCCCCTTGTCGAGCACGTGGCGGGTCTCGCCGACGGCGCATCCTGCCAGACGTTTGTGTCTTCGCCGCGGTTGCCGGGAGGAGCGGGAACAGGGCAGAACTTTGCCCGGGCAAAGCTTTGTCGGGGCTCGGTAAAGCTTTGTTCAGGCCCGGGTATAGAGGCGGGCCCCGGGTGCGGCGGGGCCGTCGCGCGGGGACATCATGGCCGGGCGCCGGGGGAGCCCCGGCGCGGGGTGCCCGACCGGCCGGGGACCGCCGGGACGAGCGAGGTGAGCGGGCGGATGAACGCAGTGGTGGGCGGCGCGGCGGTCGGGCCGGTGGGCGGCCCGATGGTCGGGCCGGTGGGCGGGCCGACCGGTGGTCCCGCCTCGGTGCTCGCCTACAGCGGGCCGCCGCCGTGGCGGTGGTCCGACCTGGCGACCTCCTGGACGGCCGAGCCGCTGGTGCTCGTGCTGTCGGTGCTGCTCGGTGTCTGGTACCTGGCGGCGGTGCGCAGGGTCAACCGGGCGGTGGGTGAACGCGCGGTGGGTGACCGGGCGGCCGCGGGGGCGGGCGACGGGCGGCCGGTGGCCGGGCACCGCGGCGGGCGCTGGCAGCCCACCCGTACCGCCGCGTTCCTCGGCGGGCTGCTGCTGTGGGTCTGGTGCACCTGCTCCGGCCTCGGTGTGTACGACCGGATCCTCTTCACCGACCGGGCCGTGCAGGTCGTGCTGCTGCTGATGGTCGTTCCGCTGCTGCTCGCGCTCGGCGCACCGGTCTCCCTGCTGGTCGAGGCGGCACCGGCGGCCCGGCGGGAACGTGTCCTGCGGGCGCTGCGCAGCCGCCCGTCCAAGGTGCTGATGTTCCCGGCGGTCTCCACCGCGCTGCTGATGGCGCCGCCGTGGCTGCTCTACTTCACGCCCTGGTACGAGTGGTCGGTGTCCAGCGGGATCGGGAACGTGGTGCTGCACCTGGCACTGGTGCTGCTGGGCCTCGCCTACTTCTGGCCGCGTCTGCAGCTCGACCCGGTCGGGCACGAGTACCCCCACCTGGTCGGGCTGTTCATCACCTTCGCCGAGGTGATCTTCGACGCGGGGCTCGGGATCGTGCTGATCTACGGCGGGCACCTGGTCGCCGAGCACTACTACCTGGCGCTCGGGCGGCCGTGGGGCCCGAGCCCGGCGCAGGACCAGACCTGGGGCGGCAACGCGTTCTGGGTGCTGGGGGACCTGGTCGGGCTGCCGTTCCTGGCCGCGCTGGTGCGGCGGATGGTGGTGCAGGGGCGGGAGGAGACCGAGGCGGTGGACGCCGAGCTGGACGCCCGCTACGCGGCGGCCGCCGCGCGGGCGCGGGCGGCGGGAGGGCCGGAGGAGGAGGAGACCGGGATGCGGCCGTGGTGGCTGGACGACCCGAACCTCAAGCACCGGTACGGGGCGTAGCGCGGGCCCCGGCGGGGCTGGTCGAGGTACGGCGGATGCGCGTGGCGGCGGACGGCGGTGCGGGGCGCTGTCTGGCCCCTGCGCGGCGGGCCAATTTTGGTCCTCAGAGGCCGCTCTGGCGACCGCCGCCTCGCGTTTCCGCAGGTCAAAAATAGGTTGGCCACAATCCCCCGCCCCGCTAGCGTGTGACACATCCGGTTCGGGGGCCATGGGGCCGCCCGAGGAGTAGAGAGCAGGAGGTGAACCCCGTGGTCGTTGTCGCCCCGATAGCTGCCCAGGGCAGCACTCGCGTTCACCTCCTTTTCCCGGCCGCCGGCTGAGCCCTTCACGCCAGCCGTAGCCCGCCGGGATCATCTCCTCCCGAAGGGCCACTGCGTTGTTCAACGCTGCCTCCGTTTCGTCGTTCTCTTCTCCCTCTTCCTCCTCTTCGACTTCCGCCGACGCCTCCGCCCTGACCGGCTACGGCTGGACGGCCGAGCTCGCGGAGCTGTTCACCCCGTTCGGCGAGGCCGGGCTGCTCCCGGCCCGGATCGTCCGGGTCGACCGCGGCCAGTGCGACGCCGTCATCGCCGACCCGGAGACGGGTGAGCCGCGCACCGTCCGGTTCGACACCCGGCCGGTGGGCGACGCCGACATGATCAACTGCCCGTGCACGGGCGACTGGGCGGCGGTCGACCTGTACGCCCAGCCGATGGCCTCCGTCGTCGCGCTGCTGCCGCGCTCCACCGCGATCATCCGCAAGGTGGCCGGCAAGCGCTCCGACGGCCAGGTGCTGGCCGCCAACGTCGACACCGTGCTGATCGCCTCCTCGCTCGCGACCGACCCCGACCTCGGACGGATCGAGCGCTTCCTCGCCCTGGCCTGGGAGTCCGGCGCCGACCCGCTGGTCGTCCTCACCAAGGCCGACCTCGTCGACGACGCCGACTTCATCCGGTCCGACGTCGAGGCGGTCGCCCCCGGAGTCACGGTGCTCGTGGTGAGCGCCGAGACCGGCGAGGGCATGGACGTGCTCCGCGCCTGCACCCCCGGCACCACCGCGGTGATCGGCCAGTCCGGCGTCGGCAAGTCCACGCTCACCAACGCGCTGGCCGGCTCCGCGGTGATGACCGTCCAGGAGGCCCGCGAGGTCGACCAGAAGGGCCGCCACACCACGACCACCCGAGAACTGATCCCGCTGTCCGGCGGGGGCGTGCTCATCGACACCCCCGGGCTGCGCGAGGTCGGCCTCTACGGAGGCGAAGGCGTGGACCTGGCCTTCGCCGACATAGCCGAGCTGGCCGAGGAGTGCCGCTTCCAGGACTGCGGCCACCACACCGAGCCCGGCTGCGCGGTGCAGGCGGCGCTGGCCGACGGCACCCTGCCGCAGCGCCGCATGGACAGCTACCTCAAGCTCCAGCGCGAGAACGACTGGATCGCCTCGCGCACGGACGCCCGGGTGGCCAAGGCGCGGCTGAAGAAGTGGAAGACGATCACCAAGTCGATGCGAGCCGTGGGAGGTCCGGTGAAGCGCTGAGCCCGGGCACCGGCCGGCCCCCGCACAACGGCCGCCGGCCGGCCCCCGCCGGGCCCGCCCGGCTCAGCGGAGGTCCGCCACCACGCGGAAGCGCTGCAGGACCACCGGAGTGGTGTCGTCCACGGCGAAACCCGGGTCATCGAGGGCGTCGAGCATCTCCGGACTGCGCCAGAACCGCTCGTGCACCGCACGCCACTCGGCCACGCTGGTGCACCCCTCGCCCTCGTCCAGGGCGTGCTGGAGGTCGACCTCCGCGAGCGGGACCACCCGGACGTCCGTGGTCTCGATCACGGCGACCCTGCGGCCGTCCGAGTCAAGGACCGCGGAGCGCTCACCGGCCAGCGGCAGGGGCTCGCCCTCGTGCTCGTAGTCGGCGATCAGGCCGGTGGTGCTGGTCTTGGCACCGTCGAGGATCGCGGCGACCAGCTGGTCCCGCAGAGGGCCGGGGAACGCGAACTCTGCCGGAGGCAGGGCGACGACGCGCGGGTCGTCCGGGCCGGTGTAGGGCTGCTGCTCGCTCATGCCGCGAGAGTAACGGCGGGGCGCTCGGCGGGCTCGCGAATTTCGGGGCCGCGGGCCGGTGCGGTGGGCCTGCGGGTTGTGGGCCGTGGGCCGTGGGCCACGGGTCGTGGGCTCACGGTGTGGCGGGTGGCGGGTGGCGGGTGGCGGGTGGGTGGGGAGGGGAGAGGGGAGACCCCCGAAGCAGCGATCAACGGCGATGTCCGATTCCCGCCAGTCACCCCCCGCCCAGTGCCGCAAACTGGACAACGTGATCGACGACGACATCCGGTACCGAGCCGTGGACAGCCGCGACTCCCGCTTCGACGGGGTCTTCTTCACGGCGGTCACCTCCACCGGCATCTACTGCCGTCCGAGCTGCCCCGCCGTGACCCCCAAGCGCGTCAACTGCGTCTTCTACCCCAGCGCCGCAGCGGCCCAGGGGGCGGGCTTCCGCGCCTGCCGCCGCTGCCGCCCCGACTCCGTGCCGGGCTCGCCGGAGTGGAACCACCGCGCCGACCTGGTCGGCCGCGCGATGCGCCTGATCGGTGACGGCGTGGTGGACCGCGAAGGCGTCGCCGGCCTGGCCGGCCGCCTCGGCTACAGCGCCCGCCAGCTGCAGCGCCAGCTGATCGCCGAGCTCGGCGCCGGCCCGATCGCGCTGGCCCGCGCCCGCCGCGCGCAGACCGCCCGCCTGCTCCTCCAGACCACCGAACTGCCCGTCACCGACGTCGCGTTCGCGGCCGGCTTCGCCTCCGTCCGCCAGTTCAACGACACCGTGCGCGAGGTCTACGACCGCACTCCCAGTGGTCTGCGCGCCGAGGTCGCCGCCGGCCGCCGCAGCGCGACCCCGGCCGGCGGCCTCACCCTGCGCCTCGCCTACCGCGGCGCGCTCGACAGCGAGCACCTGATCGACTTCCTCGCCCTGCGCGCGGTCCCCGGCGTGGAGGAGGTCGTCCCCGGCGCGCGGCCCGGTGTGCGCGTGTACCGTCGTACCCTCGCGCTCCCGTACGGCCACGGCATCGCCGAGGTCGACGGCCTGGCGCCGGGCGAGCCGCCCACCCGCGGCTGGCTCGACTGCCGCCTGCTGCTCGCCGACCTGCGCGACCTGCCGACCGCCGTTCAGCGCCTGCGCAACCTCTTCGACCTGGACGCCGACCCGCTCGCGGTCGACGAGCAGCTCGGCGCCGACCCGCTGCTCGGCCCGCTGGTCCGCGAGCGCCCCGGCCTGCGCTCGCCCGGCCACGTGGACCCGCACGAGCTCGCCGTCCGCGCCGTCCTCGGCCAGCAGATCAGCGTCGTCGCCGCCCGTACCCTGGCGGGACGGCTCGCCGAGAAGTACGGCACCGCGCTGCCCGAGCCCAGCGGCGGCCTGCGGCTGCTCTTCCCGAGCGCGGCCGCCCTGGCCACCGCCGATCCGGAGGACTTCGCGATGCCCGTCGCCCGCCGCCGCGCGCTCACCGGCCTGTGTGCCGCGCTGGCCGAGGGCGTGGTCCGGCTCGACAGCGGGATCGACCGGGAGGAGGCCGCGGCCGGCCTGCTGGACCTGCCCGGCATCGGCCCCTGGACGGTCGGCTACCTGCGGATGCGGGCGATGGCCGACCCCGATGTCTTCCTCCCGAGCGACGTGGGCGTCAAGCACGGCCTGCTCCGTCTCGGCGCCGCGGGGGACCCGAAGTCCGCCGACCGCGCCGCCGAGGCCTGGGCCCCGTGGCGCTCCTACGCCGTCCACCGGCTGTGGGCCGGCCCCGTGAGCACCGGCCCCGCGAGTACCAGTCCCGCGAACACCGGCATCAGCACCAGCAAACCCAGCAACACCAGTGACACCAGTACCGGAACGGAGAACGGACGAGCATGAGCACCACCGTCTACACCACCATGGGGAGCCCCTTCGGCCGGCTGCTGCTCAGCGGCGTGCTGCCCGAGGAGGGCGGACCGGCCGCGCTGGCCACGGTCACCGTGCCCGGCCAGAAGTACGCGCTGGCCGAGCCCGCCGACGACTGGGTCCTCGACCCGGAGGCGCTCGCCGAGCCGGTGGCCCAGCTGACCGACTACTTCGCCGGCAAGCGCACCGGCTTCGACCTCCCGCTCGCGCCCGAGGGCACCGAGTTCCGCCGCAGGATCTGGGCGGCACTGGACGAGATCCCGTACGGCAAGACCGTCACGTACGGCGAACTCGCCGAACTGGCCGGGCAGGAGCCGCGCATGGTCCGGGCGGTCGGCGGCGCGGTGGGCGCCAACCCGCTGCTGATCGTCCGCCCCTGCCACCGGGTGCTCGGCGCCGGCGGCGCGCTCACCGGCTTCGCCGCCGGCGTGGACCGCAAGCGCTGGCTGCTGGACCTGGAGAGCGGCACCCTGTTCTGACCGCCGGTGCGCCGCGAACGTCCGAGCACCCGACGTCCGAGCACCGGACCTTCGAGCATCGGACTTTCAAGCACGGCAGCCCCGCTGAGCGCCCCCGTCCGCTGAGCCCCCCATCGCCGAGCCCCCATCGCCGAGCTCCCACCGCCTGCCGCTCAACTCCGCAGTTCCACCCGCCAGTTGTTGCTGCGCATGAGCCGTCCGGGCGGGAACTCGAAGTCCGTCTCGCCGAGCAGTGTGAAGCCGGCCTTCGCGCAGACCGCGTTGGAGGCGGGGTTGTCCACCGAGGGGAAGGCGTGCAGGTGGGGATGGGCGGCCTCGCGGCGGGCGGCCTCGACCGCCGCGCGGGTCGCGGCGACCGCGATGCCCCGCCCCTGGAAGCCGGGCAGCACGTTCCACCCCATCTCGTGGACGGTCCGGCCCTCCCACGTCCGGGTGCCGTAGCCGACCGTCCCGACGGCCTCGCCCTCGGGCAGCAGCACGATCCGGTACATGCAGCCGAGCCCGGACGGGACGAAGTCCAGGTAGCGCCGGTGCCGTACGAGCAGCTGCTCGGCGCTCTCCGGCCCGCCGACGTGCTTCTTCATCTCCGGCGTGTTGACCCGGCGCAGCAGCGCGAGGTCGTCGTCCGTCCAGGGCTCGATCCGTACCGCTGTGCTGGTCATGCCGGGGACGGTAGCGGCGGGCGAACGCGGCGGCCAGTGGTTTTCACCCGGCCGCGGGCTCCTGGGCGGGTGCCGGCTCGGGCCCGGTGCCTGGCTGTGCGAGGGCGCGGGCGAGCTGTTCCAGGCCCGGCAGGGCGTTGACGACCGCCGCGCGGTCGGCCGGGTCGAGGGTGCCGAGCGCGGTGGCGATGCGGCGCTCGTGGGCGTGCTGCCAGTCGTCCAGCTGTCGCCGGCCCGCCGGGGTGAGGGCGATCCGGGCGGTGCGGCGGTCGCCGGGGTCGGCCTGGCGGTCCACGAAGCCGGCGTCGAGCAGCTTCCCGACCAGTCCGCTGACGGTGTTGGGCGCGAGCCGCTGCCGTGCGGCCAGCTCGCCGACCCGCAGGGGCGCGGCGGCCAGTGTCTGGAGGAGTTCGACCTGCGCCATCGGCAGGGACTCCCACGGGTAGTCGGTGCGGATGCTGCTGCGCAGCGCGCGGCGCAGCCGGGTGACGGTGTCGGTCAGCTGCCGGGCGTGCTCGACCGCCGGGTCGGGGCTTGCGGTGGCGGGGTCGGGAACGTGTGGTGACGACGGCATGGCGGACAGCGTATCGCCTGGTACGGGGCGGTTCGGCGGCTGGTCGGGGCCCTGGGGCCGCGCCGTGTTGCGGCTCTGTCGCAGGCCTTGCCGCGGGCGTCCGTCCGGCACCGTCCGTACCGTGGGACACATCCTGTCGTAGAACGAGCTGCTCGTAGAGAGAACATATCTGTATCCGATATATTCGTACCCATGAACGCCACCGCCCTTGCCTCGCGGCTGCTCACCGAGCGGCCCCGGCCGCGCGGCATAGCCGGCTGGCGCCACGCCCACTGGCTCGCCGTCGGCACGGTCTGTCTCGGCGCCTTCCTCGGCCAGCTGGACGCCAGTGTCATCGCCCTGGTCTTCCCCGCCATCGGCCGGGACTTCGACGCGGGCTTCGCCGCCGTCGAGTGGGTCGCCCTCGCCTACCTGCTGGTCCTGGTCGCCCTGCTGGCCCCGATCGGCTGGCTGTCGGACCTGGTCGGCCGCAAGACGATGTACATCGGCGGCTTCGCGGTCTTCGGCCTCTCCTCGCTCGGTGCCGGATTCGCCGGCGGTCTCTGGGCCCTGGTCGGCTGCCGCGCCGTCCAGGCGGTGGGCGCCGCGATGATGCAGGCCAACAGCGTCGCTCTGGTCGCGCGGGGCGTCCCCGAGCACGCGATGCGGCGCGCGCTCGGCATCCAGGCCTCCGCCCAGGGCCTCGGCCTGGCACTCGGGCCCAGCCTCGGCGGGCTGCTGGTCGAACACGCCTCGTGGCGCTGGGTGTTCTGGGTCAATGTGCCGATCGCGGCGTTCGGCATCCTGGCCGGCTGGTTCCTGCTGCCCCGCACCCGGGCGGCGGGCGCCCCCGCCGCCGTACCGGGCCCCCGCCCTGCGAACTCCCCCGGCGGGGAAGCCCACCGCGCCGGGGGCCGTCGAAACGATGCCCACCGCAACGAAGCCCGGCGGACCGCGACCCGGCGGACCGCGACCGGCGACGCCGCCCGCTTCGACCTGCCCGGCCTGCTGCTGCTCACCGGGGCGACCACCTCGCTGCTGCTCGCCCTGTCCACCGCCTCCGGCCTGCCCCTGCCCGGCTGGGCGGTGGCCGCCCTGCTGTTCGCCTCCGCCGCCCTGACCCTGGCACTGGTGCGCCAGGAACGGCGGGCCGCCCGGCCGATCCTGGCGCCCGGGCTGGTCAACACCCCGGGCGTGCGCTCCGGCCTGGTGGTGGGGCTGATCGGCTATCTGCTGCTGTTCTGCCCGCTGGTGCTGGGCCCGGTGCTGCTCACCGGCGCCGGGGTGTCGACGGCCCACGCGGGCCTGGTGATCACCCTGCTGCCCGCCGGGTTCGCCTTCGCCGCGACGGTCGGCGGCGGGCTGCTGCCCCGGGGCTGGTCGGACGTGACCAGGTGCCGCTGGGGTGCGCTGCTCGCGGCCGGCGGGCTGCTGCTGTTCGCCCTGCTGCCGGCCTCGGACGCGGCGGCGGCCCCGCTGCTGATCGCCGGTTACGGGCTGGGTCTGCTGCTGCCCGCCAACAACGCGCTGGTGATGCGGGCGATCCCGGCGCAGTGCTCGGCGGTCGGCGGCGGCATGGTGAACATGGCCCGCAGCCTCGGCACGGCGCTCGGCATGGCGCTGTCCGTCCTCGGTGTCCACCTGGCGGGCGCCGAGTCCGGTGGGCGGACGGTACTGCTCGTCCTCGCCGCCGTCGCCGCGGCGGCGGCGCTGCTCACCCGGCCCGTCCGGGCCTGAGGAGCGCAGGGCCCCGCTACCGCGCCGCGGTACGGGCGTGCGGGGGCCCCGGTGCGTTCAGGGCGTCCTGGGCGCGGTTCAGGCCGCGCCGCACCAGCGTCTCCAGGGCGTCCGCGCAGCGGTCCAACTCGCCGGGCATGGCGGCCAGTTCATCCTCCGAGAACTTCTTCAGCACGAAGTCCCCGACGCTCTGGCCCTTCGGCGGACGTCCGATGCCGAACCGCAGCCTGACGAAGTCCCGGGTGCCGAGCACCTCGCCCACCGAGCGCACCCCGTTGTGGCCGCCGGGGC
Source organism: Kitasatospora sp. NPDC054768 (assembly GCF_053612025.1). Lineage (NCBI taxonomy): Bacteria > Bacillati > Actinomycetota > Actinomycetes > Kitasatosporales > Streptomycetaceae > Kitasatospora > Kitasatospora sp. NPDC054768. The sequence continues at coordinate 357 of NZ_JBSHBN010000194.1, read as the reverse complement.
CGCCGCCGCGCTTGAGCCGGGCGGAGCCGAAGGCGAAGTCCAGGTCGTCCTGCACCACCACCAGCCGCTCGACCGGGACGCCGTGGCGGCGCAGCAGCGCGGCCACCGGGCGGCCGGACAGGTTGATGGACCACCACAGCGGCTTGGCCAGCAGCACTCGGTGGCCGTCGACGGCGATCTCGGCCACCAGGGTGGCGATCCCGCGCCGGCGGAACCGGGCGCCGTGCCGTTCGGCCAGCCGGTCCACGGCGAGGAAGCCCGCGTTGTGCCGGGTGAGCCGGAACCACGGGCCGGGGTTGCCCAGGCCGGCGATCAGCCAGGGGGCGTCGGGGGTCATGCGGGGGTTCTCCGGAGGGG
>NZ_JBSHBN010000193.1:0-16440 GCF_053612025.1 Kitasatospora sp. NPDC054768 | reverse complement strand
TCCGCCGTCATCGCCCTGGACGCTCTGCCACTGACCGTCAACGGCAAGCTCGACCGCCGCGCCCTCCCGGCCCCCGACCGCACGGCGGAGCTGGAGGCCTCCTACCGCGCCCCCCGGACACCCGAGGAGACCCTCCTGTGCGAGGCGTTCGCCGAGGTCCTCGGGCTGGAGCGGGTCGGCATCGACGACAACTTCTTCGAACTCGGCGGGCACTCGCTGCTGGCCACCCGGCTGGTCAGCCGGATCCGTTCCGCCCTGGAGGTCGAACTGCCTCTCAGGGCGATCTTCGAGAGCCCCACCGTGGCGGGCCTTTCGTCCCACATCAACCGTCCCAAGCGCACCAGGCCCGCCCTGCGTCGTCGCACCAGGCAGGAGGAGATCTGATGATCCCGTTGTCCTACGCTCAGCAGCGGCTGTGGTTCCTCGGGCAGTTGGAGGGGCCGAGCGACACGTACAACATCTCGCTCCCCCTGCGCCTGCGGGGAGCCCTGGACCGTGAGGCCCTGCGGGACGCCCTGAGGGACGTGGTGGAGCGCCACGAGGTCCTCCGCACCGTCTTCCCGACCAAGGACGGCAAGCCGTACCAGAAGGTCCTGGCCGCCGAGTCGGCCCGGATCGATCTGCCGGTGACCGAGGTGGACACCGCGGACCTGCCGGCGGCGCTGGCCGAGGCCGCCCGGCACACCTTCGACCTGGAGCACGACATCCCGTTCCGGGCCTCGCTGTTCGCCACCGCGCCGGACGACCACGCGCTGATCGTCGTGATGCACCACATCGCGAGCGACGGATGGTCGAGGGGCCCGCTCGCACGGGACCTCTCCGTCGCCTACGCGGCGCGCCGGGGCGGGCGGGCGCCCGAGTGGGAGCAACTGGAGGTCCAGTACGCCGACTACACCTTCTGGCAGCAGGACGTGCTCGGCGCCGACGAGGATCCGGAGAGCCTCCTCAACGAGCAGCTGGCGCACTGGCGCCAGGTGCTCGCGGGCATGCCGCACGAGCTGGAGCTCCCGGTCGACCGGCCGCGTCCCACCCGCGCCTCGCACGTGGGCGGCGTGGTCGACCTGACGGTGCCCGCCGGGCTCCACGAGCGACTGGTGCGGACCGCCAAGGCCGAGGGCGCCACCGTCTTCATGGCGGCGCAGGCGGGCCTCGCCGTCCTGCTGTCGCGGCTCGGGGCCGGGAACGACATCCCGATCGGCGTGCCGATCGCCGGGCGCCTGGACGAGGCCCTGCACGACCTGGTCGGCCTGTTCGTCAACACGCTGGTGCTCCGGGCGCGGGTCGCCGACGAGGCCACCTTCCGGGACCTGCTCCGGCAGGTCCGGGAGACGTCGCTGGAGGCGTTCTCCCACCAGGACCTGCCGTTCGAGCGCCTGGTGGAGGACCTGGCGCCGGCCCGCTCGATGTCCCGCCACCCGCTGTTCCAGGTGACCCTGAGCGTCCAGAACAACGCGGACGCGGAGCTGCGGCTGCCCGGACTGGAGGTCGAGCCGCTGAGCGGCGACCAGCGTCCGGCCAAGTTCGACCTCGACGTCCAGCTCGCCGAGCGCTTCGACGCCCAGGGCCGGCCCGCCGGTCTGGCCGGCAGCATCACCTACGCCGCCGACCTGTTCGACGCGGCGACCGTCGAGGCGATGGCGGAGCGGTTCGTCCAGGTCCTCGACTCGGCGCTCTCGGACCCCGACCGGCCGCTCGGCCTGCTGGAGGTGACGAGCCCGGCCGAGCGCCACCGCCTGCTGGACGCGTGGCACACCCCCGCGCGCGGCACCCGGCCGGCGGCGACCCTGCCGGCGCTCTTCGCGGCGCAGGTCGAACGGACGCCCGACGCCGTCGCCGCGGTCCTCGGCGACGCCCGGCTCACGTACGCGGAACTCGCCGAGCGCTCGGACGCGCTGGCCGCCCTGCTGGTCCGGCACGGCGTCGGGCCCGAGACCTCCGTCGCGGTCTGCCTCGAACGCTCGCTCGACCTGGTCGTGGCCCTGCTCGCCGTGCTGAAGGCCGGCGGCGCCTACCTGCCGGTCGACCCGGCCTCGCCGTCGGACCGCATCAGCTTCGTGTTCGCGGACTGCGCCCCCGCCCTGGTGATCACCTCCACCGCGTCGGCGGGAGCGGTCGCGCACGAGGAGGCCGTCCGCCGGGTGGTCCTGGACGACCCGGAGACCCTCGCGCGGCTGTCCGCCGGCAAGGGCGACGTGCCGCTGCCGGCCGAGGTCCCCGGCGCGCTGTCCCCGGCGAACACCGCGTACATCATCTACACCTCGGGCTCGACGGGCCGCCCCAAGGGTGTCGTCGTCCCGCACGGGAACGTGGTGCGCCTGCTCGACGAGACGCAGCCGTGGTTCGAGTTCGGCGCCGACGACGTGTGGACCTGGTTCCACTCCTTCGCCTTCGACTTCTCGGTGTGGGAGCTGTGGGGCCCGCTGCTCCACGGCGGCCGCCTGGTCGTCGTGCCGGTCGAGGTGTCCAGGTCGCCGGTCGAGTTCCTGCGCCTGCTGGCGGGCGAGGGCGTGACCGTCCTCAACCAGACGCCGTCCGCGTTCTACCAGCTGGCCCAGGCCGAGGCCCAGCACCCGGACCTCGGGTCCGAACTGCGGCTGCGCACGGTCGTGTTCGGTGGCGAGGCGCTCGACACCGGCCGCCTGCGCGAGTGGTACGCGCGGCACCGTGACGACGCCCCGCGGCTCGTCAACATGTACGGCATCACCGAGACCACCGTGCACGTGAGCCACCTCCGGCTCGACCGGTCGACGGCCGTCGAGGGCTCCCTGGGCAGCCCGATCGGCGAGGGCATCCCCGGACTGCGCGTCTACGTGCTGGACGCCGGACTGCGGCCGGCGCCGGTCGGCGTGCCGGGCGAGATGTACGTCGCGGGCGACCAGCTGGCGCGTGGGTACCTGAACCGTCCGGGTCTGACGGCGGAGCGCTTCGTGGCCTGCCCGTTCGGCGGTGCGGGGGATGGGCCCCTCCTGCCCGGTGGCGGGCAAGGAGGGAGGATGTACCGCACCGGGGACCTCGCCCGTTGGCGCGCCGACGGCACGCTGGAGTACCTGGGACGGACCGACGACCAGGTGAAGATCCGCGGCTTCCGCATCGAGCTGGGCGAGATCGAGGCCGCCCTGCTCGGTCAGGCGGGTGTCGCCCAGGCGGCGGTGATCGTCCGCGAGGACGTCCCCGGCGACAAGCGGCTGACCGGCTACGTGGTGCCCGACACGGGCGCGGAGGTCGACACCTCCGTGCTGCGGGGCGCCCTCGCGACGATGCTGCCGGAGTACATGGTCCCGTCCGCGGTCGTGGTGCTGGAGACGCTGCCGCTGACGGTCAACGGCAAGCTGGACCGCCGTGCCCTGCCGGCGCCGGACCGGGGGGCGCTGCTGGAGGCGTCCTACCGGGCGCCGCGCACCGCGGACGAGGAACTGACCTGCGAGGTGTTCGCCGATGTGCTCGGGCTGGAGCGGGTCGGCATCGACGACAACTTCTTCGAGCTGGGCGGGCATTCGCTGCTGGCGGTGACGCTGGTCGAGCGGCTGCGCTCGCGCGGGCTGCCGGTGTCGGTGAAGGCGCTGTTCCAGGCGCCGACGCCCGCCGGGCTGTCGGCGGCCGACGAGGCCGCCCGGGCGTTCGTGGTGCCGGAGAACCGGATCCCGGACGGCGCGACCGTCCTGACCCCGGACATGATCACGCTGGCCGAGCTGAGCCCGGCGGACCTCGACCGGATCGTGGAGCAGGTCCCCGGTGGTGCGGCGAACGTCGCCGACGTCTATCCGCTGGCGCCGCTGCAGGAGGGGATCTTCTTCCACCACCTGCTGGACGCGGAGCAGGGCCGTGATGTCTACATCCTGCCGACCGTGCTGGCCTTCGACTCGCGGGAGCGGGTCGACGCGTTCGTGTCCGCGCTGCAGTCGGTGGTGGACCGTCACGGCATCCTGCGGACGGCCGTGCTCTGGGAGAACCTGCCCCAGCCGCTCCAGGTCGTCCTGCGCCGGGCGTCCCTGCCCGTCCATGAGGTCACGCTGTCCGGTGACTCCGGTGACTCCGGTGACTCCGGTGACTCCAGTGACTCCGGGGAAGACGCGGTGGCCCGACTGCTGGCGGCCTGCCCGCCGTCGATCGACATCCGCCGTGCCCCGATGGCCGATCTGACGCTCGCTCAGGACGCCGCCGGTGGGCGGTGGTTGATGGCCCTGCGCAGCCACCACCTCACCCGCGACCACACCGCGCTGGAGATCCTGCTGGACGAGGTGCGCGCGCACCTGGAGCAGGACGTCGAGCGACTGCCGGAGCCGGCGCCGTACCGTGACTTCGTGGCCCACGCGCGCCTGGCCGTCACCGCCGAGCAGCACCGCGCCTACTTCGAGCGGGCGCTCGGTGACGTCGAGGAGCCGACCGCACCCTACGGCGTGCTCGACACCCACGGCGACGGCAGCGGCACCGGCGAGGCGATCGTCGAACTGTCCGACGGGCTGGCGGCGCGCGTTCGCGAGCAGGCCCGCCGCCACGGCGTCAGCGCCGCGGCGTTCTTCCACCTGGCCTGGGCCCGCGTCGCCGCGGCCACGACCGGCCAGACGCACCCCGTGTTCGGCACCGTGCTGCTCGGCCGGATGGACGCCGGGGGCACCGCGCACCGGACCCCGGGTCTGTACATCAACACCCTGCCGATCCGGATCGACGCCACCCGGCCGCTGGACGCCGGACTGCGCGCCGTCCAGGTCCAGTTGGGCGAGCTGCTGCGGCACGAGCACGCCCCGCTGACCCTCGCCCAGCAGGCCACCGGAGTCCCCGCGCAGAGCCCGCTGTTCACCTCGCTCCTCAACTTCCGGCACAGCCCCGGCGCCGCGAACGAAGGCACCGGCCTCGCCGGGATCCGGGTGCTGTACGGGCACGAGCGGACCAACTACCCGCTCACCGTGTCGGTGGACGACACCGTCGTCGGCTTCCGGCTCTCCGTGCAGGCCGTTCCCGCGATCGACCCGGACGTGGTGTGCGGTCTGCTGCACACCGCCGTCGAGAACCTGGCCGGAGAGCTGGAGCAGGACTCCCGGATCCCGCTCGACCGCGTCCCCGTCCTCGGCGACCGGCAGCGCGACCGGCTGCTGACCGCCTGGAACGACACCGCCTCCGACGTTCCGGCCGCGACCCTGCCCGAGCTCTTCGAGGCGCAGGCCGCCCGCACCCCGGAGGCCGTCGCCCTGGTCGCCGCGGGCGGGAGCCTGACCTACGCGGAGCTGAACGCGCGGGCCAACCGCCTGGCGCACCTGCTGGCGGCCGACGGCGTCGGCCCGGAGCACCTGGTCGCCGTGTGCCTGCCGCGGTCGGCCGAGCTGGTCGTGTCGCTGCTGGCCGTCTCCAAGACGGGCGCCGCCTACCTGCCGCTCGACCCGGACTACCCGGTCGAGCGCCTGGCGACGACCCTGGCCGACGGCCGTCCCACCGCCCTGGTCACCGACAGCGCGACGACGGACGAGGCCCTGACGGCGGACGCCGGCGTCCGGCGGATCGACCTGGACGCGCCGGATACCGCCAACGCCCTTGATGTGCAGCCTGTTTCGAACCCGGAACGCCCCGGCCACCGCCCGGAGAACCCGGCCTACGTCATCTTCACCTCCGGCTCCACCGGTCGCCCCAAGGGCGTCGTCCTCCCGCACTCCGCGCTGAACAACTTCCTGGCGGCGATGAACCACCGCCTGCGGGTCACCGAGCACGACCGGCTGCTGGCCGTCACCACCATCGGCTTCGACATCGCCGGACTCGAACTGCACCTTCCGCTGGTGTCCGGCGCCGCCGTGGTCCTCGCCGACCGCGACGAGGTCCGCGACCCGGACGCCCTGCGCGCCCTCCTCGGGCGCGAGGCCGTCACCGTCATGCAGGCCACGCCCAGTCTGTGGCGGGCCCTGGCGGACGACGACGTTCTGCGGTCCGTCCGGGTCCTGGTCGGCGGCGAGGCGCTCCCCGGTGAGCTCGCCCGCACCCTGGCGGGCACCGCCGCCTCCGTCACCAACCTGTACGGCCCGACCGAGACGACCATCTGGTCCACGGCCTCGGACATCTCGGCGGACACCCCGGTCTCCATCGGCCGGCCCATCCTCAACACCCGGGTGTACGTGCTGGACGCGGCGCTGCGACCGGTGCCGGTGGGCGTGGCGGGCGAGCTGTACATCGCCGGCAGCGGCCTGGCGCGCGGCTACCTGAACCGCGCCGGCCTGACCGCGGAGCGGTTCGTGGCCTGCCCGTTCGGTTCGGCCGGGGAGCGGATGTACCGCACCGGTGACCTGGTGCGCTGGCGCGAGGACGGGACGCTGGAGTACCTGCGCCGTACGGACGACCAGGTGAAGGTGCGCGGTTACCGCATCGAGCTGGGCGAGATCGAATCCGCCCTGCTCGGCCGGGTGGGCGTCGCCCAGGCCGTCGCGGTCGTCCGCGAGGACGTCCCGGGTGACAAGCGCATCGTCGCCTACGTCGTCCCGGCCGTGGACGCGGAGGTGGATGCCGCCGTGCTGCGGGACGCGCTCGCGGTGACGCTCCCCGACTACATGGTCCCGTCCGCCGTGGTCGTGCTGGACGAGCTGCCGCTGACCGCGAACGGAAAGATCAACCGCCGGGGTCTGCCGGCACCGGACCGGTCGGCGCTGCCGGAGGCGTCCTACCGGGCGCCGCGCACCGCGGACGAGGAACTGCTCTGCGAGGTGTTCGCCGAGGTCCTCGGGCTGGAGCGGGTCGGTATCGACGACAACTTCTTCGAGCTGGGCGGACATTCGCTGCTGGCGGTGACGCTGGTCGAGCGGCTGCGCTCCCGCGGCCTCCAGGTCTCGGTGAAGGCGCTGTTCCAGACGCCGACCCCGCTCGGACTGGCGGCCGTGGACGCGGGTCAGGCGTTCGTGGTGCCGGAGAACCGGATCCCGCGGGACGCGACCGTTCTGACGCCGGACATGGTCACGCTGGCCGAGGTCACCGAGGACGATCTCGCGCGGATCGTGGAGCAGGTCCCGGGCGGTGCGGCGAACGTCGCGGACGTCTATCCGCTGGCGCCGCTGCAGGAGGGCATCTTCTTCCACCACCTGCTGGACGCCGACGAGGGGCGTGACATCTACGTCTTCCCGACGGTGCTGGCCTTCGACTCGCGGGAGCGGGTCGACGGATTCGTGTCCGCGCTGCAGTCCGTGGTGGACCGGCACGACATCCTGCGGACGGCCGTGCTCTGGGAGGGGCTCTCCCAGCCGCTCCAGGTCGTCCTGCGGCAGGCTCCGCTGGCCGTCTTCGAGATCGTCCTTCCGGCCGGTGCCGACGCCGGTGTCGGTGACGATGTCGTGGCGCAGCTGCTGGCGGCCTGCCCGTCCGCGATGGACGTCCGCCGGGCGCCTCTTCTCGATCTGACTATCACTCAGGACATGGGTGGTGGGCGGTGGTTGATCGCTCTGCGCAGCCACCACCTGATCCGTGACCACCAGGCGCTGGAGATCCTGCTGGACGAGGTGCGCGCGCACCTGGAGCAGGACGTCCAGCGGCTGCCGGAGCCGGCGCCGTACCGCGACTTCGTCGCGCACGCGCGCCTGGCCGTCAGCGCCGAGCAGCACCGCGTGTACTTCGAGCGGGCGCTCGGTGACGTCGAGGAGCCGACCGCACCCTACGGCGTGCTCGACACCCACGGCGACGGCGCCGACACGGGCGAGGCGATCGTCGAGCTGTCGGCCGAACTGGCGGAGCGCGTCCGCGAACAGGCTCGTCGGCACGGCGTGAGCGCCGCCGCGTTCTTCCACCTGACCTGGGCCCGTGTCGCGGCCGCGACGACCGGCCAGACGCATCCGGTGTTCGGCACCGTGCTGCTCGGCCGGATGGACGCTGGGGACACGGCGAGCCGGACCCCGGGTCTGTACATCAACACCCTGCCGATCCGCATCGACGCCACCCAGCGGCTGAGCACCGGACTGCGGTCGGCACAGGTGCAGTTGGGCGAGCTGCTGACCCATGAGCACGCCCCGCTGACCCTGGCACGGCAGGCGACCGCCCTGCCGGCGCAGAGCCCGCTGTTCACCTCTCTCCTCAACTACCGTCGCACCGCCGCCACCGGCGGGGTCGGCGGCGGAACGGCGCGGACGATCGCCGGGATCCAGCTGCTCCACGCTCAGGAGCGGACGAACTACCCGTTGACGGTGTCGGTGGACGACACCGGTGTCGGGTTCCGGTTCACGGTGCAGGCGTGCGCTCCGATGGACTCGGACGTGGTCTGCGGTCTGCTGTGCACGGCGGTGGAGAATCTGGTCGGCGGGCTGGAGGGGGATTCCACTTCTTCGCTGGATCTGGTTCCCGTTCTTGACGACGGGCAGCGGGAGTTGGTGCTGCGCGGGTGGAACGACACGGCGCGTGAGGTGCCGGTGGGGACGTTGCCGGGCCTGTTCGAGGCGCAGGTGGCGCGGACGCCGGACGCCACGGCCGTGGTGTTCGGTAGTGGTGCGGCGCGTGAGGTCGTGTCGTATGCGGAGTTGAACGAGCGGGCGAACCGGTTGGCGCACCTGCTGGTCGAGGGCGGTGTCGGCGCCGAGGATCTGGTGGCGGTGTGTCTGCCGCGCTCGACCGAGCTGGTCGTGTCGTTGCTGGCGATCGGGAAGGCGGGGGCGGCGTATCTGCCGCTGGACCCGGACTATCCGGCGGAGCGTCTGGCCTCCACCCTGGAGGACGGTCGTCCGGCGGTGCTGGTCACCGACAGTGTGACGATGGGCGGAGAGCTGGCGGCGGGTGTCCGGCGGATCGATCTGGACGCGCCGGAGATCGTCAACGCTCTGATCGTGCAGCCTGTTTCGGATCCGGAGCGGGTGGGTCACGGCCCGCAGAGTCCGGCGTACGTGATCTACACCTCGGGGTCGACGGGCCGCCCGAAGGGTGTGGTGGTTGCGCACGACGGTGTGGTGAACCGTTTGGCGTGGATGCAGGAGGACTACGGGCTGACCGCGTCGGATCGGGTGTTGCAGAAGACCCCGGTCGGGTTCGACGTGTCGGTGTGGGAGTTCTTCTGGCCGTTGACGACGGGCGCCACGCTCGTGGTGGCGCGTCCGGACGGGCATCGTGATCCGGGGTACCTGGCGGAGGTGATCCGTGCGGAGGGTGTGACGGTCGCGCACTTCATTCCGTCGATGATGCAGGTGTTTCTGCTGGAGCCGGCCGCTCGGACCTGCTCTTCTCTGCGGGCGGTGTTCGCCAGCGGTGAGGCGTTGTCGCCGGAGTTGCGGGACGCTTTCCTGCGGGACCTCGGTGTTCCGCTGCACAACCTGTACGGGCCGACGGAGGCGTCGATCGACGTCACCGCCTGGGAGTGCGTGCCGGGGACGGCGACGGTGCCGATCGGCGGCCCCGTCGGCAACACCCGGGTGTACGTCCTGGACGCAGGGCTCAGGCCGGTTCCGGTTGGTGTTCCCGGCGAGTTGTACCTCGCCGGTGTGCAGCTGGCGCGTGGGTATCTGAACCGTCCGGGTCTGACGGCGGAGCGTTTCGTGGCCTGCCCGTTCGGCGAGGCGGGCGCAAGGATGTACCGCACCGGCGACCTCGCCTGCTGGCGCGAGGACGGCACCCTCGACTACCTCGGCCGCACCGACGACCAGGTGAAGGTGCGCGGCTACCGCATCGAGCTGGGCGAGATCGAAGCAGCCGTCCTCGGTCAGCCGGGTGTCGCGCAGGCCGCCGTGATCGTCCGCGAGGACGTCCCGGGCGACAAGCGCATCGCCGCCTACGTCGTCCCGGCCGTGGATGTGGAGGTGGATGCCGCCGCCCTGCGGGATGCGCTCGCGGTGACGCTTCCCGACTACATGGTCCCGTCTGCGATCATGCCGCTGGAGACGCTGCCGCTGACGGTCAACGGCAAGTTGGACCGCCGTGCCCTGCCGGCGCCGGACCGGGGGGCGCTGTCGGAGGCGTCATACCGGGCGCCGCGCACGGCGGACGAGGAACTGCTCTGCGAGGTGTTCGCCGAGGTCCTCGGGCTGGAGCGGGTCGGTATCGACGACAACTTCTTCGAGCTGGGCGGTCACTCCCTGCTGGCGGTGACGCTGGTCGAGCGGCTGCGCTCGCGCGGCCTCCAGGTCTCGGTGCGGGCGCTCTTCCAGGCCCCGACGGCGGCCGGGCTGGCGGCCGTGGACGCGGGTCAGGCGTTCGTGGTGCCGGAGAACCGGATCCCGCAGGACGCGACCGTTCTGACGCCGGACATGGTCACGCTGGCCGAGGTCACTGAGGACGATCTCGCGCGGATCGTGGAGCAGGTCCCCGGTGGTGCGGCGAACGTCGCGGACGTCTATCCGCTGGCGCCGCTGCAGGAGGGCATCTTCTTCCACCACCTGCTGGACGCGGAGCAGGGCCGTGATGTCTACATCCTGCCGACCGTGCTGGCCTTCGACTCGCGGGAGCGGGTCGACGCGTTCGTGTCCGCGCTGCAGGCGGTGGTGGACCGTCACGGCATCCTGCGGACGGCCGTGCTGTGGGAGAACCTGCCCCAGCCGCTCCAGGTCGTCCTGCGCCGGGCGACTCTGCCCGTCCACGAAGTCACGCTGTCCCGTGACTCCGGTGACTCCGGTGACTCCAGTGACTCCGGGGAAGACGCGGTGGCCCGACTGCTGGCGGCGTGCCCGGCGTCGATGGACATCCGTCGTGCGCCCATGGTCGATCTGACGATTGCTCAGGATATCGCCGGTGGGCGGTGGTTGATGGCTCTGCGCAGTCACCACCTCACCCGCGACCACCAGGCCCTGGAGATCCTCTTCGACGAGGTGCGCGCGCACCTGGAGCACGAGGAGGACCGCCTGCCCGAGCCGGCGCCGTACCGCGACTTCGTCGCGCACGCGCGCCTGGCCGTCACCGCAGACCAGCACCGCGCGTACTTCGAGCGGGCGCTCGGTGACGTCGAGGAGTCGACCGCGCCGTACGGCGTGCTGGACACCCACGGCGACGGCAGCGGCACCGGTGAGGCCGTGGTCGAGCTGTCGGCCGAGCTGGCCGGCCGGGTCCGTGAGCAGGCGCGCCGTCACGGCGTCAGTGCGGCGGCGTTCTTCCACCTGGCCTGGGCCCGTGTCGCGGCTGCGACGACCGGGCAGACGCACCCCGTGTTCGGCACGGTGTTCCTGGGCCGGATGGACGCGGGAGGCACCGCGAGCCGGACGCCGGGTCTGTACATCAACACCCTGCCGATCCGGATCGACGCCACCCAGCCGCTGGTGGCGGGTCTGAAGGTGGCGCAGCAGCAGCTGGGTGAGCTGCTGAGGCACGAGCACGCCCCGCTGACCCTCGCCCAGCAGGTGACCGGCGTCCCCGCCCAGAGCCCGCTGTTCACGTCGCTCCTCAACTACCGCCACAGTCTGCCCAGTTCTCACTCCGACCGGCAGGGCGTGCCCGGAAGCGGGACCACGGGCATCGACATCGTGTACGCCTCGGAGCGGACGAACTACCCGTTGACGGTGTCGGTGGACGACACCGGTGTCGGGTTCCGGTTCACGGTGCAGGCGTGCGCCCCGATGGACTCCGACGTGGTCTGCGGTCTGCTGTGCACGGCGGTGGAGAACCTGGTCGGCGGGCTGGAGCAGGACTCCGCCGCCACGCTCGACCGGATCGCCGTTCTCGACGCCGGACAGCGGGAGTTGGTGCTGCGCGGCTGGAACGACACCGTGCGGGAGCTGCCGGCCGCGACGCTGCCGGGGCTGTTCGAGGCGCAGGCGGCGCGCACGCCGGACGCCACGGCCGTGGTGTTCGGCAGTGGTGCGGCCCGCGAGGTCGTGTCGTATGAGGAGCTGAACGAGCGGGCGAACCGCTTGGCGCACCTGCTGCTTGAGGGCGGTGTCGGCCCCGAGCACCTGGTGGCCGTCTGCCTGCCGCGCTCGGTCGAGCTGGTGGTGTCGTTGCTGGCGATCGAGAAGGCCGGGGCGGCGTATCTGCCGCTGGACCCGGACTACCCGGACGACCGTCTGGCCTCCACCCTGGAAGACGGTCGCCCGACCGCTCTGGTCACCGACAGCGTGACGATGGACGGGGCCCCGGCGGCCGAAGCGGGCGTCCGGCGGATCGACCTGGACGCACCGGATACCGCCAACGCCCTTGGTGTGCAGCCTGTTTCGAACCCGGAGCGCCCGGGCCACCGCCCGGAGAGCCCGGCGTACGTCATCTACACCTCCGGTTCCACCGGTCGCCCCAAGGGGGTGGTGATCTCCCACCAGGGGATCGTCAACCGCCTTTCCTGGGGGCAGCAGGACTACCGGCTGACGCCGTCGGACCGGGTGCTGCAGAAGACCCCGGTCGGGTTCGACGTCTCCGTCTGGGAGTTCTTCTGGCCGCTGACCACCGGCGCGACGCTCGTCGTCGCACGCCCGGACGGCCACCGTGACCCCGCGTACCTGGCGGAGGTGATCCGTGCGGAGGGTGTGACCGTCGCGCACTTCATCCCGTCGATGATGCAGGTGTTCCTGCTGGAGCCGGCCGCTCGGACCTGCACGTCTCTGCGGGCGGTGTTCGCCAGCGGTGAGGCGCTGTCGCCGGAGCTGCGGGACGCTTTCCTGCGCGACATGGGAATCCCGCTGCACAACCTCTACGGCCCCACCGAGGTGTCCATCGAGGTCACCGCCTGGGAGTGCCTGCCGGGGACGGCGACCGTGCCGATCGGCGGCCCCGTCGGCAACACCCGGGCCTACGTGCTGGACGCCGCCCTGCGTCCGGTCCCGGTCGGTGTGGCGGGCGAGCTGTACATCGCCGGTGTGCAGCTGGCACGCGGGTACCTGAACCGTCCGGGGCTGACGGCGGAGCGTTTCGTCGCCTGTCCGTTCGGCGAGGCCGGGGAGCGGATGTACCGCACGGGTGACCTCGCCCGCTGGCGCGAGGACGGCACCCTCGACTACCTGGGCCGCACCGACGACCAGGTGAAGGTGCGCGGCTACCGCATCGAGCTGGGCGAGATCGAAGCCGGCCTGCTCGGTCAGTCGGGTGTCGCCCAGGCGGCCGTGATCGTCCGCGAGGACGTCCCCGGTGACAAGCGCATCGCCGCCTACGTGGTGCCCGCCGCCGGTGCGGAGATCGACACCACCGAGATCCGGGCCGGGCTGGGCGCCGTCCTGCCCGAGTACATGGTCCCGTCCGCGATCATGGTGCTGGACGCGCTCCCGCTGACGGTCAACGGCAAGTTGGACCGCCGGGCACTCCCGGTGCCGGACCGGACGGAGCTGCTGGAGTCGTCCTACCGGGCGCCGCGCACGGCCGACGAGCAGCTGCTCAGCGAGGTGTTCGCCGAGGTCCTGGGCCTGCCCCAGGTCGGCATCGACGACAACTTCTTCGAGCTGGGTGGCCACTCCCTGCTGGCGGTGACACTGGTGGAGCGGCTGCGGGCGAGCGGTCTGCCGGTGTCGGTGAAGGCGCTGTTCCAGGCGCCGACGCCGGCCGGGCTGGCGGCCGTGGACGCGGGTCAGGCCTTCGTGGTGCCGGAGAACCGGATCCCGAGCGACGCGACCGTCCTCACCCCGGACATGGTCACGCTGGCCGAGCTGAGCCCGGCGGACCTCGACCGCCTGGTGGAGCAGGTCCCCGGTGGTGCGGCGAACGTCGCGGACGTCTACCCGCTGGCGCCGCTGCAGGAGGGGATCTTCTTCCACCACCTGCTGGACGCGGACCAGGGGCGTGATGTCTACATCGTTCCGGTCGTTCTGGGCTTCGATTCGCGCGGGCGCATGGACGACTTCGTCGCCGCGCTCCAGCACGTCGTCGACCGGCACGACATCCTGCGGACGGCCGTGCTGTGGGAGAACCTGCCCCAGCCGCTCCAGGTCGTCCTGCGGCAGGCCCCGGTGGCGGTCGAGGAGATCGCCCTCACCGGGGACCAGGGCGAGGACGCGGTGGCCCGGCTGCTGGCGGCGTGCCCGCCCTCGATGGATATCCGCCGTGCCCCGATGATGCGGCTCGTCGTCGCGGCCGATCCGGGCCGGGACCGCTGGCTGATGGCCCTGCAGAGCCACCACCTGATCCGGGACCACCAGGCGCTGGAGATCCTCTTCGACGAGGTGCGGGCGCACCTGGAGCAGGACGTCGAGCGCCTGCCGGAGCCGGCGCCGTACCGCGACTTCGTGGCGCACGCGCGAATGGCGGTCACCGCCGAGCAGCACCGTGCGTTCTTCGAGCGGGCGCTCGGGGAGGTGGAGGAGCCAACGGCGCCGTACGGCGTGTTGGACACGCACGGCGACGGCAGCGAGACCGGGGAGGCCGTGGTCGATCTTTCGGGTGAACTGGCCGACCGGGTGCGTGAGTTGGCTCGTCGGTACGGTGTGAGTGCGGCGGCGTTCTTCCACCTGGCGTGGGCGCGGGTCGCGGCGGCGACGACCGGCCAGACGCATCCGGTGTTCGGCACCGTGCTGTTCGGCCGGATGGACGCCGGGGACACGGCGAGCCGGACCCCGGGTCTGTACATCAACACCCTGCCGATCCGCATCGACGCGACCCAGTCGCTGCTGGCGGGGCTGAAGGTGACCCAGCAGCAGCTGGGTGAGCTGCTGCGGCACGAGCACGCCCCGCTGACCCTCGCCCAGCAGGCGACCGGCGTCCCGGCGCAGAGCCCGCTGTTCACCTCGCTCCTCAACTACCGCCACAGCCGGACGGCCGACACCCATCAGACCGTCCTCGCCGGCGTCACCCCGCTGTTCGGGCAGGAGCGGACGAACTACCCGTTGACGGTGTCGGTGGACGACACCGGTGTCGGGTTCCGGCTCACGGTGCAGGCGTGCGCTCCGATGGACTCGGACGTGGTCTGCGGCCTGTTCGAGGCTCTGGTGGAGCGGCTCGCCGACGGACTGGAGCACGAGCCGGACCTGAAGCTCGACCAGGTCTCGGTGCTGGACGACGGGCAGCGGGAGTTGGTGCTGCGCGGGTGGAACGACACCGTGCGTGAGGTGCCGGTGGGGACGTTGCCGGGGCTGTTCGAGGCTCAGGTGGCGCGGACGCCGGACGCCACGGCTGTGGTGTTCGGTAGTGGTGCGGCGCGTGAGGTCGTGTCGTATGCGGAGTTGAACGAGCGGGCGAACCGCTTGGCGCACCTGCTGGTCGAGGCTGGCGTTGGGCCGGAGCGTCTGGTGGCGGTGTGTCTGCCGCGCTCGGTTGAGCTGGTCGTGTCGCTGGTGGCGATCGGGAAGGCGGGGGCGGCGTATCTGCCGCTGGACCCGGACTATCCGGCGGAGCGTCTGGCCTCCACCCTGGTCGACGGTCGTCCGGCGGTTCTGGTCACCGACAGTGTGACGATGGGCGGAGAGCTGACGGCGGGTGTCCGGCGGATCGATCTGGACGATGCCGAGACCGTCAACGCTCTGAGCGTGCAGGCGGTTTCGGATCCGGAGCGGGTGGGTCATGGTCCGCAGAGTCCGGCGTACGTGATCTACACCTCGGGGTCGACGGGCCGCCCGAAGGGTGTGGTGGTTGCGCACGACGGTGTGGTGAACCGTTTGGCGTGGATGCAGGAGGACTACGGGCTGACGTCGTCGGATCGGGTGTTGCAGAAGACCCCGGTCGGGTTCGACGTCTCCGTGTGGGAGTTCTTCTGGCCGTTGACGACGGGCGCCACGCTCGTGGTGGCGCGTCCGGACGGGCATCGTGATCCGGGGTACCTGGCGGAGGTGATCCGTGCGGAGGGTGTGACGGTCACGCACTTCATCCCGTCGATGATGCAGGTGTTCCTGCTGGAGCCGGCCGCGCGGACCTGCACGTCTCTGCGGGCGGTGTTCGCCAGCGGTGAGGCGCTGTCGCCGGAGCTGCGGGACGCCTTCCTGCGCGACCTCGGTGTTCCGCTGCACAACCTGTACGGGCCGACGGAGGCGTCGATCGACGTCACCGCCTGGGAGTGCGTGCCGGGGACGGCGACGGTGCCGATCGGCGGCCCCGTCGGCAACACCCGGGTGTACGTCCTGGACGCGGCCCTGCGTCCGGTCCCGGTCGGTGTTCCCGGCGAGTTGTACCTCGCCGGTGTGCAGCTGGCGCGTGGGTATCTGAACCGTCCGGGTCTGACGGCGGAGCGTTTCGTGGCCTGCCCGTTCGGCGAGGCGGGCGCAAGGATGTACCGCACCGGCGACCTGGCGCGCTGGCGCGAGGACGGCACCCTCGACTACCTGGGCCGCACCGACGACCAGGTGAAGGTACGCGGCTACCGCATCGAGCTGGGCGAGATCGAAGCAGCCGTCCTCGGTCAGCCGGGTGTCGCGCAGGCCGCCGTGATCGTCCGCGAGGACGTTCCGGGCGACAAGCGCATCGCCGCCTACATCGTCCCCGCCGCCGATGCGGAGATCGATACCGCCGCCTTGCGCGGCACCCTCGCGACGGTGCTGCCGGAGTACATGGTCCCGTCCGCGGTCGTGCTGCTGGACGCGCTGCCGCTGACCGTCAACGGCAAGCTCGACCGCCGCGCTCTCCCGGCCCCCGAGATCACCGCGATCCAGGAGGCCTACCGGGCGC